>NZ_JBJUDF010000056.1:0-14496 GCF_046067725.1 Planktothrix sp. | reverse complement strand
AAATCGATCTCAATCTGGAGACCGAGACAACAGAAAGCCTTCTCGATTTTCAGATGACAGAAAGCCTTCTCGATTTTCAGATGACAGAAAGCCTTCTCGATTTTCAGATGATAGAAAGCCTTCTCGATTTTCAGATGATAGAAAGCCTTCTCGGTTTTCAGATGACAGAAAGCCTTCTCGATTTTCAGATGACAGAAAATCCTATCGGTTTTCAGATGAACAATCTGATAAATATCGGAAAAATTATCAAGAAAGAAATCAATCTTCTCCTAATTTTGAACCTGAACAACCGACAACAGAACAGCCACACAAATACTTGGAGGAACGTCAACCTCAAAAACACCAACATTCCTTACCCTATCCTCAAAGAAGTCAACGCTTAATTGAAGCTAGTAAGCCTGAAATTGCAGATGAATCTACCGAGTCCTTTGATGTTGAGAATGACTTAATTTATGGACGGCGTACTGTTCAAGCTGCATTAGAAAATGAACGGTCATTTAGTCGAATTTGGGTGGTTTCTCAACTTAAATCCGATCCCCGATTTCTAGGGTTATTGCAAAAGGCAAAAGCCAACGGTGCAATATTGGATGAAGTCACATATCAACGCTTAGATCAACTTACCCAAGGTGCTAATCATCAAGGTATCGTTGCTCAAATTTCCCCCTATACTTATCAAGACTTTAATGAATTAATTGAAGTTGCTAAAGCCGCTAGTTCTCAACCTGTAATTATTGTTGCCGATGGTATTCTTGATCCTCACAATTTAGGGGCGATTATTCGGACAGCAGAAGCTATTGGAGCTCAAGGTTTAGTGTTGCCTCAACGTCGTGCAGTGGGTATTACCTCAACGGTGATGAAAGTCGCGGCGGGTTCATTAGAAACCTTCCCTGTTGCCAGAGTGATTAATCTCAGTCGTGCTTTAGAAGACTTAAAAACAGCAGGATTTTGGATTTATGGCACTTCCGCCACCGCCGAAAAAACCTTATCAACGGTAGAATTTAATGGGGCAATCGCGTTAGTAGTTGGCAATGAAGGAGAAGGATTAAGTCATTTAATTGAACGCAATTGTGATGTTTTAGTGTCAATTCCGTTGTCAGGAAAAACTGCTAGTTTAAATGTTTCTGTTGCGACAGGAATGGCACTTTATGAAATCTATCGCCAAAGAAATTTTCAAGCTCAAAATCTGAGTTAAACTCGGAATAAAAAGATGCGATTGGGTTATCATGATCCCGGTCAACGATTTCATGATAACCTTTTATTGTTATAAGATTTCAGAGCAGTTCCTTTTAATTGCTTTGAAAAATTTCAGGATGTTGAGTCAGCCAATAATCAATATCATTGAGTACAGTTTGAGGAATTTCCCAAGGGAATAAATGGGCAGTATTAGAATAATAGTAAAATTGAGAATTGGGTAAATTGTCTGAAGTTTCTTGACTCGATATTGCTGTAATATGGCGATCGCATTCTCCGGCTAAAACTAAACAAGGACAGTGAATTTGGGATAAGTTTTCTAAACGATTATATCCTAATCTTAAGGCTTGGTTTAAAGCATCAGTCGCAAACCCTGAAGTTTGAAGAAAAGCGGGAACTGCGTCTTGTGCTAAATAGTGATAAGTTATTTTCGTGTGTTGTTGAATTAAATAACGAAACAGTGATCGCTTTCCCAAGGTTTCAATATTCCATCGCCAACTCGGAAAGATCCAATTAATTAATCCTGCTAAACCGGTATAAACATAATCGAATATAGAAATTGGGGGATGATTTCCTCTTGGTCTAGCGGCGGAAGCAATTAAGATTAAACCCTTAACTTTTTCGGGAAATTTCAAGGCTAATTCTAAGGCTAAAATTCCACCTAATGACCATCCTAAAATTAGACATTCATCAATATTAAATTCTTTAAAAAAAGTTTCTAAATCCTGTAAATGTTCTTTCATCTCAAACCGTTGACGGGTGTAGCTTTTTCCATACCCTCTTAAGTCCGGTGCTAGAGTTAGATACTGTTGGGAAAGATGATGAGTAAATACAGACATACACTGACTAGAACCGGGATGTCCATGTAAACAAATAATAGGGAAGCCTTGACCTTGTATTTGTGTATTTAATCGCAATTTTTTACTTTCCTTTTCGAGACTTTATTGCCGATATAGCAACTAAAAGAGTCATTAAAGTTGCCCATTTTCAACGATATATTTTGCTATTTTATTAACAGATTTACTAATTTGGGGGACATTGGCCGTATTATTATCAATCGCTGTAATAATATATTTTTCTCCATTAATTTGAGCCGCAACAGTTGTGCCAATCACCCTAGAATTTTGTCCGGTTTTTTCCCCTAACCATTTAGTTTTCGGTAATCCTTGTAACCCAGCATAACCAATGACTCGATCATATTGACGATTTAACGCATCAATTAACACCTGGGAGGAAGGATGTTCATAATTATAAACTTCTACCATCATTTCTGTCAGTTCATTACTGGTTAATCGATTTCGTCCTTTCCCCGGACGCCAAGGCATAATATGATCTCCCATTAATTTAAAATTAACTCGTGTAAATTTATAGCCTTCAGCGTCTAAAAATTTATTAATATAATCTGAACCTAAATAATCAATTAATTGATTCGTTGCAATATTGCTACTGTGATCAATCATCACTCCCATTAAATCTTTTAAAGAGTAAGATTGACGAGCTTGAATGGATGAAGCATCTTCTGTAAAATTTCCTCTTTCGACCATAACTTTTTGGTCTAAACTAATTTTTTCTTCGGCGGTTTTGTGTAAAAGAGCGATCGCAACGGGAACTTTAATTAAACTGGCGGGACTCGCGGGAGGTTGATTTCCTCGTAAATCAACACAATCTCTTTTTAAAGTACAAACCGTGAGCATGGCTTGACGAGTTAACCCGCTTTCTTGACGAATTTGTTCTAATATTTTTGCCCGTGCATCTAAGAGTTCATCGGTAATTTCTGATAAACTAGATTCGTAGTCTTTAATTTTTTCAGAAGTTTGACGTGCTAATAAAGAATGAGGTGGAATTTCTTGTAAATTATTAATTGCTTTTTGCCATAAATCTTGAACTTGTTTTCGTTGCTGAGGAGAGGGATCATCAGGATTAGCTACTTTTTGAGCTTGGGTTGCTAAACGGATCGCTTGTTGCCAATTATCTTCAGCCCGTTCTTCAACTAAAATTTGAACTTCTACCGTTTTTAACTTTTGTAATAACGTTTCATTGGGTTCAAATTGAAGCGGATCAGTAAATAAAGAATTAAAAAAATTAGGTTCAGGTCGTTCTTTTGGAGGGGTTTCTAACTCTTGAATTAAGCGATCGCGTAATGTAATTAATTCCTTTAAGGAACGAGCACCATAGAGGTCAGAAGCAGTTCCAAATGAAGGGAGGGTTTGAGTTAATCCAATACCCGCGATCACAGCTATACTACCGCTTATTGTTGTAGCCCAACGCCAAAAGGAACGCATCCTTAAACTCCTCACACACACTTCATGGGTTTGAGACCTTGAATGAACGTCTGTTTCTGACTGAGAGATATTCTTAGCCCAGTTGATTAAACAGATGAGATCCGAAATTAGATTACCATAATTAACTGCTTGTGCAAAATAAATTGCTTCAGAAAGGGAACAGGGAACAGGGAACAGGAAATTAAAAATGTGTAAATAATGATGTTCGGGTACTGAGCAAGAGCTTTTCTAATTTACATAAATTGAATTAAACTTCAAGATCTAAACCGATGCTAAAATGACTTATTTATTGCGTCTTTTTATTGCTTTTTTAACTAATATAGGAATTTCCGAAGGACGTTTAGCAACTAGAACTTCAGCCGCTTTAAAGGCAGCAATTTTGCTTTCAACGGTTCCCGCATCCACCATATTACTGACAACTTTTGACGTCATTAATAAACTCGCATGACCTAACAGTTTAGTCGCTGGAGCGTGTAATCCCGCAATATAAGCAACAACAGGGGTATCAATGGCTTCCGCAATATAAGAAGCCGCTTCTTCCTCGCTAGTTCCGCCCATTTCTCCGACTAACACAATCACATCCGTATTTTCATCTTCATCTAAAATTTCTAACCATTGTAAAAAAGAAGAACCCACAATAAAATCACTGCCAATACTAACAGCAACCGATTGACCTAATCCCGCTTGAGTTAATTCTGCTGCGACTTCATAAGTTAAGGTACTACTGCGGCTTAATAATCCAATATTTCCAGGTTTATAAAATTCACTAGGATGAGTTCCTAATAACAATTGATTGGGGATAATAATCCCCGAACAATTAGGGCCAATGACTAAAGTTTCTGTTGCTTCTGCCTTACGAACTAACGCCACCATATCCAAGGGAGGCATTCCTTCAGTAATAATAATTAACTGACGAATGCCTGCCGCCATTGCTTCTAACGCTGCATCTAAAACTTGATAAGGATGAGCAAAAATAACACTAATATGAATTTCTCCGACATGAGCAAGTGCCTGTTCAACTAAATCAAATACTGGAATTTCATTTAACTGCTGCCCTCCGTGACCGGGGCTAACACAGGCAACAATTCGAGTGCCATAGGTCTTCATTTGTACCACTGCATGAGTCAAGGATGGTGAGATTGTTGTTCCTTGTACAATCACTTTACTATCAGGAGTTAAATTCATATTTGATCATCCCATTTGGAGGAGGTTATATCCGACGTGATAAACAAACTATTTCACTTTCGTTAAATTAATCGCTGTATCAACAGCCCAATCTAACCGCTCAAATAAATTTACAGGTAAATCAGCCAACTGTTCTTGACAGGATTCAGGTTGAATTCCAGCTAAACAAAACACAAATTGAGGTAAAGTATGGGTTCGAGCTTTACGTTTTAAATATCCGGCGATTTCCCCTAAGAATCCAACACGAATCGTGGGTTGAATCCAGAAATTAGCGATGACAACTTTAACCTGTTTTGATTGGGTTACAAGGTCTATTCCCCGATATAACCGTTGGCGAAAATCTTCTGTAATTTCATAATGATCTGCCCCACCTAAATTCAGGAAATTAGCGGGTTTACCAGATGATTGAATGACTAAATCTAAGGTTGCCATGGTTAACCCTGCCCCATTACACAAAATCCCAATATTTCCTTCTAATTCCACTAAATTCAGTTGAGGATGAAATAATTCCTCAGAAATGGTTGGTAGAGAAACAGAATTATAGGATTGTTGAGCTTTAAGAAGCATAATTAAATCTTCATGTCGTCCTAGAGCACCACTATTAGCAATCACTTTTCCATCTAAAGCCATCACTTCCCCGGTAGGACTAATCCCCAAGGGATTAATCTCGACCAAATCTAAATCTTTCTCCACAAATAAACGGTACATTTTTTCAACAATGGCACTTACCGAGAGAATTAAATCTCCCTGTAAACCCATTTTTAACATTAACCGTCGAGCATAAAACGGGGAAAAATCTTGATCAACAATTACTTGCTGAATTTTAGACAGGGTTGCTTCCACATTCACCCCGCCCTGTTGCGAACCCAATAGCACCGGACGCCGCGACCCCGGATCGAGAGTAACGGCTAAGTATAATTCCCGATCCGCATCATATTTGGCTTCCGCTAACAACACTTGAGGACATTCACCGCGAATCGGTAAATTAAAAATCATTTGAGCAGCCGCAACCGCATCAATCGTATTTTCCACAAACCGAATACCCCCGGCTTTTCCCCGTCCCCCGGCTCGCACTTGGGATTTGAGCACCACCGGATAGGGAATGGTCAAACCCTTTAAATCTTGAGCTTGATCAATCCGTTGTGAGGGTAACACCGGAATCGACATTTGACGAAATAACGTTTTAGCTTGATACTCTAACAAATCCATGCACACCTTCCTCATTCAGGCGTTAGGGTTCCTTGATGAACGGTCTTGACCCACTTGAGTCGTTTGGGACGAATCGAAATCCGAGCCGTTGTACTTCCCACTACTAATAACCAGTGAAGCATATAGACCGTACCCCGGAGTGTATCTATCCAAAGAGTTAACAGTTTTGGGAACCGCAGCGACTCTGATGAACTGGGTTGAGAAGGGCTTCCTTTGGCAGATTGAAATGCGGCTAATTCCCCATTTTTTCTGAATTGAGTTTGACGAATTCGCCGTAAACCTAGAAACATCCCCAATAAAGAAAGGGTAACGGTAAAACAGGTTAAGGGAGTGGTTAAGGGTAGACGGCGCTGAATTAACGACAACACCAAATCAGGAACCGCCGCCGTCGGTAAGATATATTGGGTGATGCAAAAACCCAACAAATCAATCGTTTTTGGGGTTCCCATACGATTTTTCACAATTAAACGCCAATAATCTAAATAGCGTTGATAACCACCTTCTGCCCAACGATTGCGTTGATGCCATAACGCTTTAAAATGGGTGACGCCTTCTTCATTAACTGGAGGAAAGGACAAGCATTCAATATCCCACTGATCTAAATGCAAACGAATGGTTAAATCTAAATCATCGGTAATGGTTTCTTCATTCCAACCGCCACAACTTAACAACGCTTCCCGCCGGACAAATTGACCATTTCCCCGTAGTTCTCCAATGCCACCAATGGTAATTCGTTGTTCTTGGAAATAAGCATCCAAAGCCATCTCTGCGGCTTGGGAACGAGTCCAAAAGTTTTCTGAGGCATTAGCAATGGCTTTTCGTACCTGAACCGCCCCCACTTGAGCCGTTTTAAATAGGGGCACAATATGATTTAACATATCCGGTGCTATTTGAGCATCCGCATCAAACACCCCTAAAATTTCCCCTTGAGTTAAAGGTAAAACTTGATTTAAAGCCCCAGATTTACCTCCTGTAGCATCGGCTGAACGCCGTAAAACCTTAAGTTGTGGATACTCTTGGGTCAGTTTTTCCAGAATCACAGGGGTTTGATCGCTGCTATTATCATCAACAACCCAAAGTTCATAACAATTTTTAGGATAATCTAAGCTACAAAGATTTTTAACTAAACGACCAATCACGGCTTCTTCATTTTTAGCCGCTACTAATAACGAAATATAGGGCCAATCTTGTTGCGAGGGTTCCGATAAACTTTCTTTTTGAGGCGACTTAGCTAGGAACACTCTCAGGGCATGAATGGATAATAAACCCGTTAATCCTAAAATAAACCCCATTCCCCAAGACACAAAATGCAGAGTCATGATTCCAGCCCAAATCAGGGTCAGAGCTACAGCCGCTTTTTGCCGACGACCTTGATACCACTGAGGACAAACGGTGAAGGAGGACTGTTGTTGATTGAAACGGGTATCAGAGTGGGGTGAGGTGACATCCATCGAGGGATAAACCATTGAAGCGGCATTCTCGCCGAAACTACTATTTTGCTGATTTCCCCCAGGTGTCCAAGTCGGAGATTGTTCAGGATAGTCTTGATCATCGCTTAGGGCGTTGATGTCACCGTTGTATAAGCTATCAGCATCGTTTTCTGGCCAAGACTGTTTCGGCATAGATAATCTGATTTAACCCTTAATATTCGTCCAATCTGCTATCTAGTATCCAATATTGTGACACTTGTTAACGTTTTGAAACAGATTAACTGTTGAAGGCCAATCAGGGAAAAGGGAACAGACAATAGGGAATGGGGAATTACGAATTACGAATGGGCAATAGGGAACAGAGAACAGAAATTTCTCCCCCTGCTCCTCTCCCTCCCCTGCTCCCCCTGCTCCCCTGTTGGGATCTCAGCTACATTAGAAGTGATCAATGCAAATTGCAGGAAGATAAAAATCTATGACTGATCCCACAATGGCTTTAACTCAACTCAAAGTCGCCGACAAACGGGAATACGTGGTTTATATTCCCTACTATGATGAGAAAAAGCGTAAATATTTACCTTATTCGATGAGCCTTTATAAAGAAAAAAGTTTAGAAGGCGCTCGCAACATTGATGGTGGAGATGGTATTCCTTTTGTGGCGACTTGGAATGTTTCCTCTTTACCGGCTGATTTAACTCGGTGTCGGGTTCAATTTGATGGGAATGCCGATCTCAGTTATGAGGTGATCCTATCTAACCATGAATTTATTAAGTATTTAATTGAAGTGCTGCAAAATTTTAGCCGAACTCGGACAATAGATTTTTCTCAGGAGTTCTATAGACGCTTATTGCATTTGGATCGTTAAGCACCGTTGCGGTTTTTGACTGTGGGGGAAACCTCTGGGGTTACGGTTGTCTCCAGTGGGTTTCCCAACTCCTAGAACTACTCCACCAGGTTTTGCTGACCTTGACGACGACTAGACAAGCTGACACTAATCAGGTAACTGATGGCAACCGATCGCTACAATTCAAATTTTCAACACTCAAGAACAACGATAAAATTTAAGGAATACGGTTCACGGATTCACCCTACAATAGAAAAGCGATTGTTTAACTAGAATCGGCTAATTCCTTGAGGATTTTCAGGGTTCACCCAACGAACAGGAAAATGTCATCATTTGTTGAATTTAATGAAATTGTATTGAGGAGTAAATTGCGTGGCTGAATCTGTCCAGTATTTATTAATCGGATCAACCGAGCCTTACACGGGTAAATCAGCAATTGCCTTGGGTCTGGCGGATCTATTTCAAACTAAAGGCTTAAAGATTGTTTATGGTAAGCCTTTGGCAACGGATATGGGTGATGGAGAGGGTGAGGATGCGTCTGATGCTGACCTTCAATTTATTGCTCAAACCTTAAAACTGTCTCACGAACAACTCCGATTTCCAATTTTAACCTTAGATGAAACTACAATTCGTCAGCGTTTATTGGATAAAAATCAGGAAAACTATCCTCAATCCCTGACTTCGTATCTACAAAAACCTTCTGTGGATTTAATCTTATTAGAAGGGCCAAGAACGTTACAAGAGGGGTTATTATTTGACTTATCTGTACCTCAAATGGCGAATCAGTTGGATGCTTCTGTTTTGCTTGTTGTTCGTTTACATTCCCACTTGGCTTTGGATGATTTACTCTATGCTCAAAAAGATTTAGGAAAGCGTTTATTAGGAATTGTTATTAATGATGTTTCTCCTGATGAATTGGAAATTACAACCTCTGAAATTCAACCATTTTTAGAAGCGAAGGGAATTCCTGTTTTTGGAGTGTTACCGAGGAATGACGTTTTACGCAGTGTCACGGTTAAAGAATTAGTTAAACAGTTAAAAGCTCAGGTGCTTTGTTCTAAAGAACGATTAGATTTAATGGTAGAAAGTTTGAGTGTGGGTGCGATGAATGTGAGTTCAGCCATGAAGTATTTTAGTCAATCTAAAAATATGGCTGTTGTTACCGGTGGCGATCGCACAGATATTCAATTAGCGGCTTTAGAAAAATCTACCCATTGTTTAATTCTCACGGGTCAACTTCCCCCTGCACCCATGGTTTTAAGTCGGGCTGAAGATTTGGAAGTTCCGGTTTTATCGGTTGATCTCGATACGTTAACGACGGTAGAAATTATTGATCGAGCCTTTGGTCAAGTTCGCCTCCATGAACCGGTTAAAGTTGAAGCGGTGAATCAACTGATGAAAGAATATTTTCATCTGGATCGCTTAATTCAACGGTTAGGAATTTCCTTTCCCGTAACTGCAATGAATTAATATGTTCAACGTCGGTCAGGTGATTGTAGAGATGTTATCAACAGCGTCTCTACAAATCGTTTAAAATTATAGAAACTATCTTTAATTTATATAGAAATAATAATAACTTTCCTATTTTTATAGGATAATAACATACTAATATTGTCCAAGCTAAATCATTAAAGAATGGGGAGCCATTCCCTCATTTATACTATTGATTCTGATTATTTTTTAACTTCAAATTTACCCGATTTCGATGGATAATAGCTTCAGCAGAATTAGGTTGTATTTCCAAGGCGACCCCATAGGAACGATGAGCATCTTGATAACAATTCATTTGTTCAAAGGTCATTCCTCGACGAATCCAGGCTTGATAATGATCCGGTTTCCGTTGAATTACTTTATCATAAACATTTAACGCATCTCGATAACGTTGGGCTGATTCTAAAGCGATTCCCCATTGTAACCAAGTTGAAAAGGATTCTGGCCAAATTTTCACCGCTTGCTGAAACGCTTCTGCGGCTTCAGAATACTGTTCAACCGCTTCTAAAGTTTTCCCTAAATGTACCCAAGCGTCAAAATTATCGGGTTGTACCCGAATCACTTTTTTATAAGCAATAATTGCTTCATCATAGCGTTCTAATTTTTCTAATGCTTCTCCCCTTTGTAATCCTGCTTTTGTTGCTAAAGTCGTATCTTCTGTGGTCATTTGTACCACTTTATCATAGGCAATTAATGCTTCATCATAGCGTTCTAATTTTTCTAATGCTTCTCCGCGACCATTCCAAGCATCCATAAAATCCGGTTGAATTTGTAAAGCATTATCATAGGCAATAATTGCTTCTTGATATTGTCCAAGTTCACATAATGCTTTTCCTCGACCAAACCAAGCTTCAGGAAAATTAGAATTTAATTGGGTGGCTTTATCAAAAGAAGCGATCGCTGATTGATATTGTTTTAAATTTAATAAAGCTTGAGCGCGACTAATCCAAATTGCCGCCGAATCAGGATTAATTTGTAAAGCTTGATTTAAACAAGTTAAAGCGACTTGATGTTGTTGATGATGCAACAACGCCATACCTTTATAAAACCAAACTTCATAATCTTGGGGTTGGAGTTGAATCACCGTATCATAGGACGTAATCGCTTCAGGATATCGACGTAATTTTTGTAAAGCAATTCCGCGATTAAACCAAGCTTGATGACTCTTGGGTTGTAATTGAATGGCTTGATTATAAGATGCGATCGCATCAGCATATTTCTGTTGACTAAATAACATTTCTCCCCGATTAAACCAAGCTTCATAATTAGCAGGCTGTAATTGAATGGCTCGATCATAGGAAGCAACTGCATCAGCATACCGTTCTTCATTCATTAAAGCATTAGCTTGATGATACCAAATCGAAGAAACATTCGGTTTAATTTCAATCGCCCGTTTATAAGAAGCGGCGGCAGCTTTATATTGTAATAACGCTTCTAATGCTAAACCCCGTTCATACCAAGCTTCAAAATTTTCCGGTTCAATCGTAATCGCTTTATCAAAAGAAGCAACGGCTTCTTCAAATCGTTCTAATTTCGCTAAAGAAATACCTCGAAACGTCCAAGCCCAATAATCTTCCGGTTTAATTTTAATCGCCCGGTCATAGGATTCTAAAGCGTCTTTATAGCGTTTTAATTTGCGTAAACTATTTCCTCGTCTTAACCAAGCAGAATACCAATTTGGTTTATAACGAACGGCTTGATCATAACGTTCAAAGGCAAATTCATACCGTCCTAATTTATAAAATCGATTTCCTTTGGTATATTCAGGCCATGCTTTGACAATGGCTAAAAATCCTAATCCAGAGGGAGGTTGAGGTTGTGGAGGAGACTCCACAGGAAAGAGGGAGGAGGTTAATTCTTCCGACATAGGGTGTTTGACTCCTGATAGATGGGCGAGCTCTCCTCACCCTAGATGCTAATAGTTTTAATTCTACTGAATCCCAACCCAGAAGCACGTGAACGGAAAATACAGTAGCGATTCAGTCCAGACAATGGCAAAATTGAAAGGGTTTGGCTGTGGTTCGCCATGTTGGCTGCACATCTAATACAGTTATAGGGGTTAGGTTTTTAGGAGGTTGTGCAATTTCAATGAGTATTCAAGAGATTTTCGCCAAGGGTGGGCCAGCAATGTGGCCCTTGCTGATTTTATCGATTTTGTCGATTAGTGTGATTATTGAACGGATTTGGTTTTGGATTACCACCTTGACCAAAGAAAAACAAATTGTGAACCGAGTGATTGATTCTGCGCGGCGAGGACAATGGGGGAAAGCTCATCAAACCGCCAAACAATCCAGTAATCAACCGATGGGACGTTTTCTCTATGCTCCGCTACGGTTACAGTCCCCTGACCCAGAATTATTCCGCTTGGCGTTAGAAGCAGCAGCCGATGAAGAATTAGCCTCGATGCGCCGAGGAGACAAAATTTTTGAGGCGGTGATTGCTATGGCGCCTTTGTTGGGATTGTTAGGAACTGTGTTAGGGTTAATTAACTCCCTTGGTTCCATTCGCTTAGGAGATATCGGGACTTCATCCGCTTCAGATGTAACCTTGGGAATTGCAGAAGCCTTAATTACAACCGCAACCGGATTAATTGTTGCAATTATTAGTTTGGCATTTTATCGATTTTTTCAGGGGTTAATGTTTAATCAAGCTAAAATCTTTCGTAAAGCCGGAAATGAATTAGAATTGTTATATCGTCAGAATTGGCCTTATGCTAAATCTCAGTTACAAATTCTTGAAACTGAAGAAGAAGAGGAGGAGGAAGAACGAGAGGAACCGATTTTGAAACATTTGTTTGCAGATTCAGAGAATAATAATAATGCTTCGGTAGAACCTGAAAAAAACCTTAAACCTAAAAAGAAATCTGAGATTCTGGATGAAGAGGAAGATGAAAGATAAACGGTGAACTGCTTTCTTAATCCCATCTCAAGATATTAATCACAAAACTTTTATGAAAATTAGAACTGATTCAACCCCTGATGAAGCCCGAATAGAATTAATTCCCTTAATTGACGTGGTGTTTTGTATTCTCACCTTTTTTATTTTGGCTTCCTTACAATTAACTCGTCAACAAGCGATTAATGTGGATTTACCTAAAGCCAGTACCGGAGAAACCCAAATGCAGAAAATGCTAATTGTGGGGATTGATACGGCGGGACAAACTTATATTGAACAACAACCCGTTAATCAAGATCAATTAGACCGAACGTTATTACGATTTCGTCGTTGGAATCCCAGTGGATTAATTGTCTTATATGCGCCGAAAGAAGCCCGCTATAACGATGTTGTTCGAGTTTTAGACCGTTTGAGGGCAATTGGTGGGGAACGGGTCGCCCTAGCCACGTTACCAAGCTCTCAAGACATTCAACCCCCTACCAATCCATTAAACCCCAGCTTAAATCTTCCTGCTAATCCCTCAAATATTGCTCCTCCGTTTGCCCCTACAACCCCCAATTCTGGCGATGTGTTACCTCCTCTTCCTCCGACCTTACCCAATGCACCCAGCAATCTTCCATCTCAGAATAGTCCAGTTTTAACGCCTTCTATTCCACCTTCAGATGGTTCTAATCCTTTTGCACCTCAAATTCCTCCAGCCAATAATACACTTCCCTCTCAAACTCAAGAACAACCCAGCTTTTAATTGTTCGCAAAAATCAAGAACAAAATATCGTCAGTTTTAGGAAATGAACTAGGGGAGAATATCCCCTGATTTTAGTTTTTCCTGAGATCACCAACCTAAACCCTAAAATCTTTTTCTTTGTGTTTTCTATTCTGTCCGATAATTCGCAATCATTGTTTTTGCTAATGCAGGTAATGGTAAACCTGGAGGATAAACTCCTTGTTCTTTAATACTTCTAATACTCGATTCTGGAATTGCAATTTTTAAATAATTTGCCACTGATCGTACCACATCTCCGCGATCAATCATTCCGGCAACTGCACCCGCCGGAGATAAAACTGTAATTCGGCGCAGTTGTTTCTCTTCCATTTTATGAATCACTTCGACTAATGAAGCTTTTTCAGAGATGGTAATCAGTTCATCTAAAGGTTGAACAATGTGATTTAAGGTCTGAGTTTCCCATTGACTTCGTTCAATCACTCGCAACGCCTCAACAGGAACTAACCCGCGATAACGACCATCAGATGCGGCAAAATAAACCGGAACAACATCAACCCCAATTAAATATTCATCGGCAAATTGACGTAAGGTTAAATCAGCATCTACCACTCGGAATTCACGGGTCATTGTATCCGTTGCTTTAATCTTAACTAAGGCTTCTTGTAGATCCGTAAGACGATTATAAGACCCGGCATTTTGTAACACAAACCAACCTATTAAAGCAATCCATAATCCGCCATAACTTTTGGAAAATAGAAACGCAGATAAACCCAAAGAAACCCCTAAAATTCCTAAAAATTGTCCTCCTCTAGCAGCCCAACGCACTCCAGAAAAGCGATTTCCCGTGATTTTCCACACCATTGCTTTGAGCACTTGTCCACCATCAAGGGGCAACCCTGGGATTAAATTAAAAATACCTAAAACTAAGTTAATGCTCGCTAAATCTTGGGCTAGGGAATAAATTAAACTGGAAGGAGGTAAGATGTAAGTAACAAGATTGAGGATAAAAAATAAACTAAAACTGACCAACGGGCCAGCGATCGCCACTTGAAATGCTTGACCTGGGGTTTTAGATTCTTGGTCAATGGAAGCGACCCCTCCGAAGAGAAAAAGGGTAATCGAATTGACTCGAATTCCTTGAGATTGAGCCACTAAACTATGACCAAGTTCATGTAATAGCACTGAAGCAAATAACAAAACTGCGATCGCAAACCCAGCCATCCATGATAAATTCGGCCCCCATTG
>NZ_JBJUDF010000055.1:0-24554 GCF_046067725.1 Planktothrix sp. | reverse complement strand
GCGATTTTCTGAACTTTGACGCACAAAAGAACTATTAGCCGTATTTTCTAATAACCGCCGAATTAAATAGGACATTCCGGGTAATAAATCCCCATAGGGGCAATACATTCTCACCCGATATCCTTTCTGCACTAAAGCTTTTGCAAGTTGGTCGCCCATGCCATATAAAACCTGCATTTCAAAGGCACGACGAGGCACATTTAGTGTTTCTGCAATGGCGATCGCTCTGGCTTGAGAACGAACGTTATGGCTACCAATAGCAGAATAAATATATTGATGATTTTCTAACATCAATTGGGTTAATCGTTCAAAATTAGCGTCCGTTGCAGCCTTATCGTTATAGACAGGTTGGGGCCAATCGTTCTGCATAGATTTAATGGTTTCTTGATCCCAATAAGCTCCTTTAACTAATCGGACACTAACGGGATAACCTCGTAATTTCACCCATTCTATAATGCCTTCTAAATCTTTTTGAGACTCTCGTAAATAAGCTTGCACCGTCATGCCAATATCCGTGCGGCTGCGGAATTCTTCTTCCATCAACAGATTTTTTAAAATGCTGAAGGTTAAATCTTTATAGGCGTATTGTTCCATATCAAAATGTACCGCCGCCCCCAATTCTTTTGCCCGACGCAATAAAATTCGGATACGTTCTCCGACTTTTTCTTCACTTCCTTTTGCATCTAAGGGGTCAAATTGAGAATAAAATGCGGTTAATTTAACGGAAACTTGAACTTTAGGAATTGGTTTGCCATCGGCTTCATCAATTTGGGGAATAGTTGACCATTTTTTAGCCGCATCGCTGAGACTTTCCATCAATTCTAAATAATTATTTAGATAAGATTGTGCTTCAGTTTCAGTAATAACGGCTTCCCCTAATAAATCAACCGTAAACGCCATTTTATCTTTGCGTAACTGTTCTAAGGTTTTAATGACTTTGGGAATATTAGCACCTGCAATATATTTTTGGGCTAAGGTTTCCACCGCAGGCGCTACCGTTGTTGCTGCTAGTTGTCCGGGGAGGGAGTCAGGGTTCGCAAAATTGAGTAATTTTTTGAGAACATCAGGAAGTTCAACTGCTTCTGTTGTCAGATATTCTTGTAAATGGGCTGCAATTTCAGGTTTACTTCGCAATGCGGGTAAACAATCAATAAAATGGAACAATTGCACTCGTAAACCGGGGTTTGACATTGCCCAGTCCATGAGTTTATCATCAAAGCGCATTTGGTCTTGTAACTGTCCGAACAATGACCGTTTTTTCTCTTGGGTCGCCGCCAAAAGTTGTTTAGCAATCTCTTGTGTTTTGGCTTCGTAAGTGTCAGGATATTGTGCAACCACTGTTTAAAGTCTCCAATTTAAGATAGAGCATGACAAACGGGGGAAAATGTCAGGATATTCTGACAATTATTTCCCCGCGTTAGTGTTTTGGTTCATTTCTTCTATTGTACGTCTAAAAGGGTGACTGGATTTACAGTATTAAATTAGATTTATAATTTGATTAACAATTCTATCAACATCTTGAATTAATAATCTAGCCTGAGTGATGGTAATTTGCTCATGAGGTGCTTTATAACTATCATCAGATTGAAACTCAGGATAGAGAAACTTTTCTCGATAACCATAGTTATTGATTCGAGAAATAACTGTAGCAATCTTTTTAACATTCACGACATCTGAAAAATATCGCTTACAAAATCGTAAAAACATATTTAATTTGGTTTCATGGTTCATCGGGATAGAACTTTTAAAATGTACGATTACAGCACAAGCAATAGATTCTAAAGCATGATAAACAAGAAAGCCAATCACTTCTTGAATTTCGCTACTAGCAGCAACTAGCTGTTTAGCACTCTCAATATACCGTTGCGCTATTTCTTGATAAATTTTCTTCGCATTCATAGACAATAATTCCCTGTTTCAATTCCTGTATTAATTCTGGTTTAATATCAGCATAGTTAAAAATATGAAAAATAGGCATCAGCAAAAATTCAACATAAAAGTCTGCAAAAACTTCTGATAATTCCCAAGCAATTTGATTTTCAGGTTCAAAATTGCCTAAAATCCAAATATTGGCTGTTTCCTGTTCATGTTTTTGGATAATGACATGAGGACTAATTTCTGAGCGATAATAATTTTTATACAAATTTTCAACAATAATTAAATCAATACCCTGTAACTGTTTAATGATATTGATTTCACCATAAATACTGTTATTAATCCTTTGATAAAATCCCAGAAAATCATCAGGGTATGATTTCAGGGGAATTGTTAAACCCTTAATTGTATCTTTAATATTATCTATATCAAGAACAACCATATCAACGCTCCTGATTAAACTAATGTATCTACTCATTATAAACGATAATATCAACCCAATCATTATATACCCTGATACCCTTATGACGGTGCGATCGCATTGTAAGAAGTCCAAGACTTACACAACTGGCACAGCTATTTTTCGGGTAGTGAAATTGGATTGAAAGGGGTTAAAGTTGGGTTTTATTTTAATAGTTGATCGATTTCTTCATCAGTAAAGCCAAATTGCCGAAAAATCCTTAACACATAAGCAGGTGACATTTCTTTCGCACCGATATCAATGGGAACAATTCGTTTATTTTCTTGAATTAGACGAATATATAAGCAATGATCTCCTTTCCCTTCTCGATAAAATTTACATCCACCTTTTTCTAAAATTTTAATTAGTTCTCTTGGTTTTAATGAAGGGATGTTTTTAGGCATAGACCTTCCTTAATTCATAACTATTTGATTGATTATCCTCATCAATGGTTAAAAATTCATGGAGTTCTAAAATCGAAATAGGAGATTGATCAACTTTTTCCTCGGTTTCACAGACTAATAAAAAAGATTCAATCGCTTCTTGAAGTTTACTAATCGATTGTTCAGGATTTTCCCCTTGAGCAACAATCCCATTTTCTAAACATAATGCGACCCAATAGCCCGCACTTTTTTTAAGAACAACGCTATAAAAATCCATTGGCATTACCTCATCTCTACTTACATTATAGAATATTTCGTAGATATAAAAAGCAATCATCCCATTATTTTATCATTGTTCAATTATTAAAGTCAAACACCATTTCCCGGCTTCTTGATCCAGGTAAAAATTCCAATTTTGTGTAACTGCAAATCCTCCCTTTGTACTAGAATCTATCCTAACAACAGCTGATGCTTTGTTGCTATAATCATTAACATCTAAAATTTGATAGTTTCTAGGTGAATACAAGCGACTAACTAGATCCTTTGATGATTTACACCAATAGCCATACCCGTAATTACCTTTATTAACAACATCATTCAAGTAATCCTCTAAAAAGTCTCTTGCTGAATTAGAAGGTGGTAATTGATTCGGTTTTTGATTAGAATTAGAGGGTTTAGGAGGACTAGGTTTTTGATTAGAAGCAGGCGGTTTAGGGGGACTGGGCTGTGGAGCAGGTTCAGGAATTGATGAAGAACTTTGTATAGCAACTTCGGCAGCTTGCTTCATAGAATTAGCCTGCTGTTTTGCATAAGTTAAATTTTTTGAATACTCGGAAATCTTTTGATTTGCTAAATCTTTTTGGGGATGGTTTTGAGAAACATTTTTCAGGAAATTGATTGCTTCTTGCCAAGAACGAGCAACTTGATTCCAATCAGCTTCTAAAATAGCATAAGGCTGAAGTTGAACAGCTTCTTCAGCTTTAGCCATTCCTTGACTAAAAGGATCATTCTTGATAACTTGCTGTTGAGAATAATCTAAATTAGTTTGATATTCTGTTGATTTTTGCCTAGCTAAACTGCTTTTAGGATGAGATTCTGAGATTGTGTTTAATAATGCGATCGCTTCTTTCCATAAATTTAATACCTGATTCCACTGATCGTAAGATTTTGCAGTTTGTGTGAGGTTGGCTGCTTTCTTCGCTTTTTCTGTAGCTTGGTTAAAAGGATCTAACCGAGAAACTTGTTGACTAGCATAATCAAGATTTTTCTGATATTCCATAATTTTTTTTTGAGCAATTTCATAATTAGAACTAGAAGAAGGTACAGTTTTTAGCAAGTCAATAACTTCCATCCATTGACGAGCAATTTCATTCCAATCTTCCAGAGATTTAGCAGATTGAACACTAACAGCAACTTTCATTGCTTTGCTAACTGCTTCCCTAAACGAGTCAGGTTGAGGAGGGGGAGAAGGAGTTTGAGTTGATGTAGCTATAGGTGCGGGTGTAGAAGAAGTAGCTTGTGGTTTTTCCACAAATGAACAACCGCAAATCATAGATACTAGAATTATTGGTAAAATGCCTGTTGAACTAAGATACTTTTGAAAGTAACTCAGAAAAGTAGATAAGTGATAAGTCATGGTTTTACGCATTCCAATTTGGTTAATTCTGGTTAATTTTTAATGAAAATCAATTGCACAACAATTTGTTTGTGTCAGTCCTATTTGGATTATACCTTAGTAATAACTGACTAATAATACAGAAAATCGCTTATTTCTTTTTTGCCAATAGGCGATCGCTTCTGAAAAAATATCAGTTAAGATTTGCCAATCATCAGGATAATTCTCAGCGAAATTTTGCCATTGATCATAAACAATCAAATAAGATGAAGCTTCAAACCAACTGAGATCAGTCAAACAATCTTCCCAAGCATCCCAATTATAGCCAAAATATTCAGGTAAATTCATTACCGTGCTGGCGGTTTTTAGAAAATTAGATTTATTGTTAATTGTACCCCCATCAAAATAAAATAACTCACAGCTATACTCTTGACAAAATTGAGATAATTCTTCTGGAGAAATATCTAAGGGAAACTGATAAATATTCGGTTGAGTTTCACCTTGTATCAGGTTTAATATTTGATTCATTGTCTTAAAACCCTAAAAAAACTTTGATAATGGTTGCTGGTGTAATAAATTTCCCCCTGAATACCGACAACAAAGCGCCTTGCTCCCCGACTTCTTTCCCCTGGAGTCGGTATAGTATATTCTCGATAATATCCATTGGGTTTATTGGGTAATAATCTTTCTCGATTAAAGAAAGTTGAGCCATCTTTTTCTGGGTAAGGAAAAGGGCCGCCTTGATCAATTAATTTTAAAGTATTCCGGGCTTCTGATGGTAGTTGACTTAAATTAACGGTTGGAATTTGAGCAATAATAGTTATTGGCGTTGCGGAAACCGGAGAAAAGTGAAAATGATGGGTAATGGTAACAGTAAAACCGACTAAGCAGGTCAGGAAAAAGATCAATCCTTTTCTCAAAAAAGACATGGTTTTTGACTCAATACGTCCTGAATATTATTGATAATATCATCATTTTAGCTATTCAAAGCAGGTTTTTTATACTTTTTTTATAAAAACAGTCGATATGTGTCTTGAAGTTTGCATGATATTAAATACTTTATTTCCCTATCGATTAGGCTACAGTTATGATACCTTGGGTTCGGGTTTTAACCGGACTTGGCGACTGTTAATTAACCCTAATTGTGGGTTTAGAGTCTGTTATCGTCTTCTCCGACTGCGACTCGGACTCGAACTTGTAGAAGAAGTATTTTTCTTCCGTCTTAGCTTGTAGTCATGATCATCGTCATCTTGTTCTACAATAATGACCGGGCGAGAAGCTTCTAATTCTTGAATAATTAGGGTTAATTGTTGCGTCTTAGCATCTCCACTATTTCCTAATAATTCCGAGGCTTTTTTAAAGTCAGCGATCGCTTTTTCGGTTTCATTTAATTCTCGATAAATATAGCCTCGATCTAAATAAGCATTGCTATTATTGGGATTCAATTTAATCACTTGAGTATAATCCCAGATGGCGAGACTATAATCTTTATTTCCTAAATATTGCTCTCCTCTTAATAAATAGGCTTCGGAACTTTCAGGATTAATTTTAAGGGCTTGATTAAAATTCGCGATCGCCGATTGATGACTATTTAATCGAGCATAAACAGCGCCTCGATTCAAATAAGATTCGATTAACCCTGGATTTAATTTTGTCGCTTGGTTTAAGCTTTGAATGGCTTGTTGATATTGAGCGAGTTCTATTTGTTTGAGTGCTTTATTATTCAGTTGCACCGCTTGATTGGCTTGTTCTGCTCTATCACGAATTATAGCATAATTTTGCTGATAACTGGTCAATTTTTTTTGAGCTTCAGAATAGGTATAGGTGGTTTTAGGAATATCCTTTAATAAATCAATTGCTTGTTGCCATTGTTGTTTTGCATCTAACCAAACTTGAGCCGGATGGGGAGGATTTTGAACGAGAACAGAAGCTGACATGGCTAATTTTTGAGCCGTTTCTAAATTCTCTAATGCCTGAGTTTCAGGTTTGAACTGGGCTTCAAGTTTTTCTAATTTTGAACGCAGGTTTTGCAGTGGGACGGGTTCAGGAACACTTGGTAATTTCAGTGTTTGATCTAAACTATGATTCAAAGCTTTCAATTGATTATGGGTTGCTTTTAAAGTATTGAGATCTGACACTTTTTTGGATTCCAGTTCAGAAATTTGAGTTTGAACGTGAGCAATGGTTTGCTGTTGTTGAGAGTTGATCCATTGCATTCCTAAAAATGTCGTTATACCCGAAATGGCTAATGCCCCTAATAAGACTTTACCGATACCCATATCTTCCCCTGGAATTGAAATAAGTTTAAACGCAAAACTCGACTGATTAAATTGTTAAAACATTCATCAGTCTCTCAAAAAAAGCAGGGTTAAAGATGTGGGTTTAGGGGGTTAACAAAACTGTTAACCGAGTTTATTATATCATATATTTCCTGGAATTAATCTGCTATTGTTACATAAATTTATCTCTCCTGATCTCTTCTTGATCAGACTCTCCCATCAAACCTGAAAGTTTAATGGGAGAATAACAGTTTATTTTTTCGGTGCAGGTTGTCGCCACTTTTTGCTAAATTCATCTAAAGTAGCGGGAGGAATTTGACTTTGTAACCAATCTAAGGCGGCGACTTGATTGGGTAAACCTTTGTAATATTTAGAAACATCTTGTAATTTAATACTTGGTGGTGGGAGGGTTTGTTGGTTCCATTGTTGAGCTAATTCACTTAACACTGTCGGTGGGATTTTTTCCTGTAACCAACGTAAGGCTTGATCTTGACTGGGTAAACCTCGATAATATTTACAAACATCAATTAACTTGACAACAACTGTTTGTGTTTTAGGTTGGTTTCGCCACAGTTTAGAAAACTCTAATAACGTCGGTTGAGGAATTTGTTGTTGTAACCATCCTAAGACTTGATCTTGACCTGGATTTCCTTTATAAACTTTACAAATATCAATTAATTCAATCGAAGGAAGTGGGGCTGGGGTGGGTGCGGGAGTGGGTTCTGGAGTCGGTGCAGGAGTGGGTTCTGTACTTCCTACAGGTAAGACAAAACCTTCTGAACGTCCCATTAATGCGGCCCAAGTTTTTAACCCAGCAATTCCATCGGCTGTTAACTTTTTAGCTTGTTGAAATTTCATTAAAGCTGTTTCGGTTCCATTCCCAAAACTACCATCAATAATGCCGGGATCATAACCTCGATTTTTCAGTAAGGTTTGAATTTTTTCAACCTTTGTTCCTTTATCTCCTCGGCGAACACTTTCAAATAAATTAACATCAACTCCCCCAGTAATTCCTTCTACTTTCCCTTGGTCGGTAAATTGCCAAAAAACCCAGGTTTTCCAACCTCCTGGGATCATCGGTTGTTCAGCCGTTGTATAGTGGGCAATCCATAAAGGATAATCTGAAAAACGGGTGGTATTTAGTTTTTGCCAAAACCCCGGATAGGTGTAAATAATAGGACGAAAACCCGTTTCTTTTTCCATCACATCAATCCATTGTGCCGCTCGATCACAAACTGCTGCTGCTTCTAATCCTCCCATGGTTTCAATATCTAAAACAGGGGGAAGATCATCATCTTGAAGTTTAACGGTTTTCAGGAAATGATAGGCTTGTTTAATCGGATCAGTAGCGGGTCTAAAGAAATGATAAGCACCCCGAATTAAACCATTCGCTTTTGTTTGTTCCCAATAGCGGGAAAAAACTTCACAAACAAAGCTTTCTCCTTCGGTTGATTTGATAATCGCAAAAGCAATACCAGAACGGGCAACGGCTTGCCAATCTACGTTAGGCTGGTAATCAGAAACGTCAATCCCGCGAATACTCATTGGTTTAGAAGTTTAAGAATTAAGAAAATTAGCGATCGCTCGATCAGTGATATTTTGATAACAATATTTTACAATACTATTTTTATTTTAAACGATCCTGATCAAAATTTTATTTTCTATCGAGGTCTTTTGTCATTCCCTTGGTGGCCTCCTGACCGCAGTTCTCCTGATGGGAACACAAGAGTATTGTCTACTCACGTATGCCCTAAAAATAACGAAAATCAATATTTTTGAAAAGATGTTCTTTTTTAGTGATATATTAAATGATTAGTAGGGCATCATTAAAAGATAGATGGATTGACTAACTTAAACTAAAACTTAAAATCGTTTACTATCATCCAAATGAGGATTTTTTTATGAATCAATTATTAACAATAAATAACCTTAAATCCCAAATTTTAGGAATTTTATCGGGGTTAATTGTGATCGGGTTATCTCCTACGAGTTTAGCTCAATTCCAACTAGACACCAGCAATTTTAAAACCTTTCAAGATTGGTGTTCAAATCGTCAACAGTTACCAACGGCAACTAAAAGAACTGTAGATGTTTTATTACAACAGGTGGGAACTTCTAATTGCGATCGCGCTGCTCAAATGCTGTCTGAACAAGAAACCTTAGATTTAAGTACCTTGCTGATTTCTGATTTAAGTCCATTAACGGGATTAAATCATATCACATCTTTGAGGATTAATAATAACCAGATTTCCGATCTAACTCCCTTACAAAGTTTAACCAATTTAACAGAATTGGATTTAAGCCATAATCAGATTGTTGATCTGCGTCCGCTACAAAAGTTAACTCAATTAACTCGACTCAATTTAAGTTATAATCAAATTGCTGATATTTCTCCCCTTCAGGATTTAAAAGCATTAATTGAAGTTTATCTCACCTCGAATCAAGTCGCTGATATTAGTAATTTAAAATCTTTAACTAAATTGCGCTTTTTGTTTGTACAAAATAATCCTCTCCAATCTACTCAATGTCCATTGAATCCTAAATATATTTGTCGTTTTGATCGCTAATTTCTCCGTAAATCCCACACCTTAAACCCGATGTCTGGATTTATTTCTTGATAATTTCTTCAGGGTCTAATTCTTCTAACCCCAAATAAATTCGCCGAAACTGAAGCATTAATCCAAAAGTAATTTGCTTCATTAACGTATAGGAAATGGTGATCACAATAAATGTAATAAAAATAACTAATAAAGGCTTTTTACTGGTTAAATCATCTAATGTTTTTGCCAAAACAACATCCGGTTGAGTCACTAAATCCCAACTATTAAACCGTCGAAATCGTCCTAAAAATACTCCCACTGCACATAAAATATGAGTCATGATTTCTGATGGAAAAATATAACGTTTTAACCCTAGCTTTTTAAGATAATGATTTTGATTAATAATCGAAACAACATAGGCTTCTAAACCGCTCAAAATGGCAAAGACATGAAGGGGAATAAAAATTAAAGTAATAATCCAAACCGAATATCCAGCGCGAGTAGCCCGAATTAAATGAATAATATCTGTGAGTAAATAAGGTGCATTGGGTAAAAAGGCAATAAAAATGATATAAATGATCCACCAAAACCAAGTTCGAGAAATATGTCTTCTCCGAAATAGCCAAAAACTTAAGGCTAAGGGAATAAAAGCAAGAAACAGATTCCAAATAATCCAACCACTGTGTCGATCAAAGACTTCGAGCGCATCTGCTAACATTTCTCTCATAGAGTTCTCAGTTGATGATAAGATTATTCTTTTTTAGTATAACAACTGAATTCAAAAAGCGTTCGAGGATTTTGGCTTCAGCAGCCGCACGTTCAATCAATTCTTGTTCTAGTTGTTTCGTGCGTTCTTGAACTTCAATTTCTAATTGAGCTTGGTTTTGTTGGGCTTATTTTAATAAATTGGATTGTTGAATGGCAAGGGCTAAATATACCGCTAATTGTTCTAAAAATTGAATTTCATCCCCCTGTTATAAAATCTAAATCTAATTAATATTCATTCAGAATTAGCAATCAGATTTATACCAGATTATCTCTTAAACGTACTCTTGGATCTTGACCTTCCTCTACTCCTTGAAATTCAGCATCGGCTCGATCCCATAAGTAAATAAAGGGTAAAGTCGCTAAAGTGCAGGATTTCCAATGGCTTTGAACGGGAGCATGAAACAGTTGACAAGTCCCCCCCCGTCGCCCTTCGGGTTTGTAATAACGGCAATTACGGCAATTGGAGGGAACTGAATTTTGCATTGTCATTGTGAAGCCTCCCAAATCTGATCTGTTTTCAATTGTGTCGGATTGATCGCTTTAACTTTGTCATCTAACTTACAGTTATTCTATATTTTTGTTAAGTTTAATGAATCTTATCTTGCTATTAAAATCTACCTTCAGATCATTGACAAAAATATCCTTTTCGAGGGGGAAGTGTACAGATATTTTGTTAAAAAGGATACAAAAATTATTTCATCGCTAAGAAACTTGTCCTGAGCTTGTCGAAGGGATTGTTGTCAATCTCAAGTTGACGGTTGACAGGCAACTGTGTAAAGTCAACAGTTAGGGACTGCAAACCGTGATCTGTGATCCGTGATTGAACATGAGTTTATTGGCGAAAATCGAAGCAATTTTGTATTTAAAAGGTCAACCGCTTTCCCTTGCTGGACTCGCAGAATTAGCAAGGTGCGATCGCAAAGAAGCGGAAGAAGCCTTAATTCAACTCATGTCCGACTATGCTCATCGAGATAGTGCCTTAGAAGTGGTAGAAACCGATTCGGGATATACGCTACAATTACGAGAAGCTTATATGGAGTTAATGCACACCTTAGTCGCCCCAGAGTTAGGAGTTGGTGCGTTAAGAACCTTAGCGGCGATTGCCCTCAATGGTGGCATTACTCAAACCGATTTAGTCGAATTAAGAGGATCAGGAGCCTATCAACAAGTTCAAGAACTGGTCGAACTGGGGTTTGTCCAGAAACGCAAACAACCCAACGCTCGTTCCTATTGGCTACAAGTCACCAAAAAATTCCATCAGTATTTCCAAGTCGATGAGCTTCCCAAACAATTAGCTTTGAATTTTACTGAGGATCTACCTCTCGATTCTCCAGTACAGTAGGGTAAACTATAAATAGCATAAGCCTGACATAGAGACACACATCATGGTTTTTAACCCTGACTTTCTCAAATCTGATGTTCAAGAGACTGCCGAAAACCAGTTATTAACCTATTTGCAAAGTCAACATCCTGATGTTCTAGCGACCGTTGCTCAGTCCGCTAGTTCAGACATTAAAGAAATTATTAGCAGAAACGTCCAAGGATTAGTCGGTGTTTTACCTTCTGATCACTTCGATGTGCAAATTACAACCAACCGGGAAAACTTGGCGGGTTTGTTAGCATCAGCAATGATGACAGGTTATTTTTTACGCCAGATGGAACAACGGATGCACTTAGAAGAAAACCTCTCTCGAACGGGTTCGATTGATTCCTAATTGTTAAATTCCCCGGCTAAGGCCGATTCGGGGAACACCCCGGTTTTAATGATCAAGGTTTGTTGTCGACCTTGGCGATTAATTTGGATCGGGAGTTCCGCTCCGACCGCCTTAGTTTCAATTTGTTCTTGAACTTGAGATGGCGTATTCACCGCAACGCCGTCCACTTTCACGAGAATATCTCCTTTGAGAATTCCCCCCACAGCGGCTGGCGAATCCTCCACCACCCTAACCACAATTACTCCCGTATCTTGAGTCAGGCTGACTTCCAGTTGTTGATCCATTTCAGCTTTAAGGGTGGGGTTGAGTTCCACCATTTGCACCCCCAAATAGGGATGATCCGCTTTTCCCTTAATAAACAGTTGACTGGCGATGCGAATGGCCGTTTCAATGGGAATGGCAAATCCTAACCCTTGGGCATTGGCTCGAATGGCCGTATTAATGCCAATCACATGACCTTGATCGTTTAATAACGGCCCTCCAGAATTTCCGGGGTTAATCGCAGCATCGGTTTGAATAAAGCGAACTCGTTTATCAGGAATACCAACTTGGGTACTGGAACGACCTGTGGCGCTAATAATTCCAATGGTCACGGTATTATCTAATCCCAGAGGGTTGCCAATGGCGATGGCCCACTGTCCCGGAACTAAATTCTCAGAAAATCCGATGGGAGCGGTTGGTAACTCTTTCGTGTCTATTTTCACCGCCGCAACGTCGGTGATGGGGTCAACGCCTTTGACTTTCCCTTCAAAGACCCGACCATCATGAAGGGTGACTTGCACCGTATCGGCTCCATCGACAACGTGAGCATTGGTAATAATCCGACCATCGGAATGCAGAATAAATCCTGACCCGGTTCCTCGGCGCACCCGTTCTTCGGGGGTGGGCATTTGATTGCCAAAAAACCGTTTAAATAGCGGGTTTTTAAAGGCGTCGGGGACATCTTGTTCCGATTTGCGAGTGGCATCAATCCGCACCACCGTTGGGCCAACAATTTCTACGGCTGCGGCAATAAAATTTGGACTACTGCGGTCAATGACCGGTTGTTCGGGAAAGGTTGGGGGGGGAACGGTCGGTAAGGGTTTAGCGGTGGTAATGGTCGCCGATAATTGGGTAGGGCTATTGGTTTGGACATAACGACTGCCTAACCATCCCGCCCCGCCACCGACGGAGAGTAAAGCCAGATATACCGTAAACTGTTTGAATGATAAATCCATTTATGGTGCGGTCTGGAAATACAATGCTGTTGAAGGTCTACTGAAACTGGTTCTGTGTTCTCTAATCTTAAGAGGAAGAGGATTAAACCATCACTCTTTAACTGTGATTAGCACATCTTGAACCTGGAGTTTGTGATCTCTGAGGGATAATGTTGATTAAGAGATACGCCCAAATCCTTTGCTAATCTAAGACTGGGACATCAACCCATCATCTGCTTATTTTACGTTAAATTTAATGAATGTCCATGAGGTTTAAACGTTTAGGAATCCTATTTTTTGGGGTAATTGGAAATCTAATGGGGATGTTGGTGGCTCCTTTACCGATGATGAAATCACAAGACACTCAACCGGAAGCGCAAGCGGTTTGTCCCACTCCGGTTTTATCTCGTTTAAAACGTCATCGTTTGGAGGCAGGGGAAACCCTGGAAAGTATCGCCCGCCAATATAATTTAATTCCTGCAACGTTACTGGGGATGAATCCGATTTTACAGCAACAGCCCGTGACCCCCGGAACAGAAATTGTGATTCCTCCTTACAATGGCATTCAAGTGAATATTCCTCCGGGTCGTTCTTGGCAAGAAGTCGTTAAAGCGTATAATGCCCGCCCTGACGTGGTTTTTGAAGTTAATGGTTGTCAAACCCAACCAACAGCCTTGTTTCTTCCGGGTGTGAATTGGTCGCCTAAAGGCCCTCCTATTCCGGCTTTATCCCTGCTATCGGGTTATCCGTTACCCCAACCAACGACGATGCAAATGGGTTATGGTTGGCAATTGAACCCGGTTTTGGGTCGGGTGGTGTTTCACAGTGGGTTAGATTTAACCGCAACCGTAGGAACTCCGGTGTTATCCGTTGGGGCGGGCAAAATCGCCTTTGCGGGAGAACGGGAAGGCTATGGAAAATTAGTGGTGGTTAATCATTCGTCGGGGAAACAAACCCGTTATGCTCATCTGGATCAAATTGAGGTTAAAGTCGGTCAATCGGTGAATTTAGGAGATATATTAGGAACGGTGGGAACCACAGGACAACCGGATAGTCATGAACCTCATCTGCATTTTGAAATCCGTTATAATTCCGATTTAGGATGGGTTGCAGAAGATCCAAATCCTTATTTTAAGGTGAAACAATAAAGGTTGATTGTTGTTAGAATGACGTTGATTTATTTGAATCCCTTGGGTAAAGTTCGGCTGACGGTAGCAGGACAGCAAATTCGATCTCCATCTCGATATCCAACAAAGCGAACAAAAACCATCTCTCCAGGTTGAATATCGGTGGTATCTGGTTTATGAACTTGGGGATTATATTCCACTTGTTCCCAAGGGATACCAATGCGTTTATACCCCCAATTTTCTAATAAACCATCAATAGAACTCACGAAAGAAACAATATTTCTATCGGGTAAACTAGGGTCTGATTGGATCATATTTTGAAAGCAGAATTTCTTTCTGGTTGATAATCGCTAGAACACTACTTTTCAAGGGAACAGAGAACAGCTTAACGGTAAGTTTGGTTTTACTGTAATCAATTAAAGGATAAGTAAAGGCAGTTAGCCTTGAATTTTATGAAATCTTTAAAAATCCATCCTAAAATCTGGGGTTTTTTAAAAAAGAGTTAACATTTCTTTACGATTCTTCATTGACTCAGCCTAGGGTTTATAGGGAAGCTATGAACTGCTTGATCCCTTCTATGAGTTGATCAATTTCTGAAGGAAGAGTCAAATAATGAACGCAGGCTCTAACGCAATTGGGATCAAGAAGAGTTCTCAGGAAAATACCTTTGCTTTCTAAATGGTTGACTAAAGATTGATGGGATTTTATCGTGTTCAGTTGAAAGGAGACTAAACCCGCTTCCGGGGGAGCCGTTCTTAAACATTGAATTTGTGGAATTTCTGATAATTTTTCCCACAAATATTGACTATTTTTACAAATTTGTTGATATCTTTTTATTGGGGTTCCCCATTGATGATGAAGATTGATGGCATGGCGTAATCCTGCATATAATGGATAGGCGGAAGTGGCAACTTCATAACGTTTGGCATCGGGTGTCCATGCAATGGGTTTTCCCTGTTCATTGGTGATAATACTTCGCCATCCGATAAAGGTTGGGGATAATTCTGATAAAGATTCAGCACGAATATATAATCCTCCTAACCCATCTGGCCCACAGAACCATTTATGACCTGTAAAGGCATAAAAATCAACCTTAGTTTCTGTTAATTTAAGGGGTAAAACTCCAACAGATTGAGCCGCATCGACTAAGACTTTTGTGTTATAATTTTGATGACACAGGTTAACAATTTCTGTTAAGGGTAAAACTTGACCGGTATTCCATAAAATATGACTAATCACTAATAAACGAGTATTCGGTTTTAAAAAGTTGAAAATCATCTCAACGGGATCACCTTGGTTTAAGGTTTCTCTCAGGGGAAAAAACGAAACGTTCAGGTCAAAACGTCTTTGAAGTTCTTGAACGGTTGCGATAATTCCTGGGTGTTCACAATCGGAAATTAACAGATGATCTCCAGGTTGCCAAGCCATTCCCCACAAGGCAATATTACAACCAACCGTTACATTTTCGGTAAAGCTGAGGGTTTCGGGAGAAATTCCTAACTCTGTGGCGAGAAGTTGGCGTGTTAACTGGGTTTCTTGATTTTGCCATTGATTGATTTTACGGGAAAAGGGGCCAGAACACTGTACTTCGTTATACCCTTGAAGAATAGCATCCATTGACACTTGGGGTAACGGCCCTTGTCCGCCATAATTAAAATAAGCTTTATTCGCTAAGGCGGGAAATTTTTGGCGATGGCTTTCTAGGGAAGGACTGATCATCATATTAAGGATTGGTTATTTTTCACCAAGGAACACTTTTAAGTTTAAGATTTATTATTAATACCTAAATTATCATGCTTATTACCGATAAACAACTGTTGCTTTATCAACGCTGTCAAAGACGTGCATTTTTAGATCGTTATGGAGATAGTTCTCGACAAGAGCCCCCCAGTGATTTTTTACTGAAACTGATGCAGGATAGTTCAGCTTATCAAAATAGTATTTTATCTGATTATCCTTATTCTAAACTAGAGCCTTTTTTTGGAGATTGGGAGTTAGGAGCCAGAAAAACCTTAGAGTTAATGCAGCAGGGAGTTGAACGGATTTATCAGGGGGTTTTGCTGAAATCAGAGAGAATTAATCTTTGGAATATTATAGCATCAGATTCTACGATTGAGATCAAATTGCTCAGTTCTCCTGAATTATTAATTAAACAACCTGGAGCTTCTAAATTTGGAAATTGGGTTTATGTCTCTCAGGATATTAAATTAGGGAAACGTCCTAAACTCGATTATCAAATCGTCGCTGCTTTTCACGCTTATTTATTAGAAGACATTCAAGAATCCCAACCGGAAACCGGATGGTTAATTTTACGAGATAAACCTCCTTATGCGGTGAATTTAGAACAACGTCTTCCTCAAATGCACCAGGTTTTAAGGGATTATTTAAAGATGGTTTTATCCCAAGATGAACCGGAAGTTTTTATTGCAAGGCAAAAATGTAATTTGTGTCAATGGTATAGTTATTGTTTGGATGTGGCGCGATCGCAAAATCATCTTTCTTTAATTCCGGGTGTCACTCCCAGTCGTTATCAAAAATTAAAAGAATTGAATGTAACAACGGTTGAAACCTTAGCGCAAGCCACCCCAGAACAATTGGAAGTTTACCCGGAATTCGCCGAAGGAGTGGCTTTACAAATTATTAAACAAGCAGAATCTAATTTAGAGAGTAAAGCGATTAAACGTCAAGAAGAGTTTATGAGTTTTGAAGAAAATTTTATTTCTGGGTATGGGTTAGATAATTTTACTGAAGTTTATCAAAATAAATTAAAAAAATTTCCTGTTGAACTTTATTTTGACATTGAAGCTCAACCCGAATTAAACTTAGATTATTTACATGGAATTTTGGTGATTGATCGGATGTCTAATCAACAGAAATTTTATCCTTTTTTGGCTGAAATTCAAAGCCAAGAGGAGTTAATCTGGAAACAATTTTTAGAGTTAGTTTGGACTTATCCCATTGCGCCGATTTTTCATTTTTGTGATTATGAACCGAAAACGATTAAACGATTAGCAACAATGTATAATACCCCGGATTATTGGTGGAAACCTGTGTTAAAACGATTGATTGATCTTCATGCTAAAATGACAGAAACCGTGACACTTCCAGTTGAAAGTTACGCGCTCAAACCTGTGGCGAAATGGTTGGGGTTTGAATGGCGTGATCCCAAAGCTAACGGGGCTCAATCGGTTTGTTGGTATGAACAATGGTTAAAAACAGGCGATCGCAAGTTATTAGATGCAATTGTTCAATATAATGAAGATGACTGTCGCGCTACATTTCATATTAAAGAATGGTTAACCGACTTTCTTAATCATTCATAAAAGCCTGTGTTTTTTTACTATATTTTTCGGTCAGGGTGAGGAGACATCGCCCCTACAAGAAATTGTAACAACAGTTGTAAAATTGATATAGACTTACGCTATAACTTATGACTCCAGAACCCAAATTTGCTCATCAACAAGAACACCAAGCGAATAAACGAACGTTTTTAGCTTGGTTAAGAACTTGTATTTCGTTAATTGCTTTGGGTTTTGGGATCGCTCGATTTAGTTTATTTTTACATCAATTTCAACTTTCATTAACTCAAAAAAATCCGGTAATTAACCCGATTTTTAATTCAGCTAATATTAGAATTTTTTTAGTGATTACTGGAATGATCATGATTATTATTTCGGTTTGTACTTAACTTAAAATAAATATTTAAAAATCGATCTGTTTGTTTGACGGGTATCAAATCAATGAAACTATTATTATCGACTTTACTTTTAATTCTAACATTAATTTTCTTTTTAATGTTCAGCACTTTTAATGTTGCAATTGCGACCGTTATTGATTTTATTGGACAAGCAAAACTCCCCACAGGATTAATCTACGAAAATACAGAAGTTGGCGGCTTATCAGGAATTAGTTATAATCCTGAACAACAAGTTTATTATGCCTTATCCGATGACCCTAGCGATAAAAATCAAGCTCGATTTTATACCCTCAAGATTGATTTAATTTCCGGTTCTCTTTCCGAAACTGGGGTAAGTGTCATTGGGGTGACTTCCTTATTAACAGAAACCGGAAAACCCTTTACAAAAGATACTCTTGATCCTGAAGGAATTGCATTTTCAGGAAATAGCATTTTTATTGCTTCAGAAGGTAATCTTTATCAGAATATTCCCCCTTTTATTCAAGAATTTTCTCTGAAAGGCGAATGGTTAAGAGCTTTACCGATTCCTGAAACGTTTTTTGATAGCAATGGGAATAATAACCGAGGAGTTCGTTATAATTTAGCTTTTGAAAGTTTAACATTAACACCGGATAAAACCTATTTATTTACAGCGAATGAAAGTGCTTTAATTCAAGATGGAGAAAATGCTAATTTAGACCAAGGAACGCCTTGTCGAATTTTACGATATAATTTATCAACAAATCAACCCGATGCTGAGTTTTTGTATGTCACTGATCCTTTAGCCAATTCTTCTTTTTTTGCCCAAAATTTAGATAGACAAGGGTTGGTTGATTTATTAGCCATTGATTCTCAACATCTGATCAGTTTAGAACGGTCTTTTTCCTTGGGTTTAGGATATACGATTAAATTATTTTTCGTTTCTTTAGAAAAAGCTGATCATATACAAGATTTGACGAGTTTAAAAACAACTCAGCGTCAAATGATCCCGGTTGAAAAAACATTATTATTCGATTTAAGCCGTTTAAAAATTGGGATTGATAATATAGAAGGATTAACTTGGGGTTCTCCCTTACCCGGAGGTGAGCGATCGCTAATTCTGATTAGCGATAATAATTTTAAAGATTTACAAACCACTCAAATTATAGGATTAAGACTGAATCATCTTCCCAAGTCACTGAATTGTCCTGACTGCTGCTGCTCTTCTGGCTCCCTCTAACCTAGATTTGGGCAGAATGTATAGTAGAACAGAACACCCCTTCCCATTTCAGTGGGTAGCCTGCGACAATAACGCCTATGGAAACATCATCTTTTCACATTACCCTGCTCATGGTGATTACCGTGATTGCAGGGATTACGGCTCAAGTCTTGGCAGACTACCTGAAAGTTCCTGCCATCGTCTTTCTATTATTATTCGGGATTCTCGTAGGTAATGATGGCTTAAGTTTAGTGCAGCCGAGCTTGTTGGGAAGTGGGTTAGAAGTGATTGTCTCCCTATCCGTCGCCTTAATTTTATTTGAAGGAGGATTAAGTTTAGACCTGCGGGCTTTAGGTCAAGTTTCTGGAAGTATTCGTAATTTAGTCACCTTTGGAACTTTAATCACCTTGATGGGGGCGGGAATGGCTGCCCATTGGTTAGGAGAATTTCCTTGGCCCATCGCTTTTCTCTACGCTTCCTTGGTGGTGGTGACTGGCCCAACGGTTATCGGGCCATTACTCAAACAAGTGTCTGTAGACCGTCAGGTTTCCGCCTTATTAGAAGGAGAAGGAGTTTTAATTGACCCGGTTGGGGCAATTTTAGCCGTTTTAGTGCTGAATGTGGTTTTAAATGGCAATACTGACCCGTTAGAAATTATGGGACAATTGCTATTACGTTTAAGTATTGGCGCCGGAATTGGAGTGATTGGCGGCGCGATCTTGGGATGGTTCTTGAAAACCGCCCAATTTATGTCAGAAGAATTAAAAAATTTAGTCGTATTAGCCGCCCTTTGGGGATTATTTGATGTAGCGGAATTATTAATGAGTGAATCGGGGTTAATGACAACGGTGGTAACGGGAATGATGGTGCGTTATGTGGGTATTCCCGATATGCGTCAGCTACTCCGATTTAAAGGTCAATTAACCATACTGGCGGTTTCGGTTTTATTTATCTTATTAGCGGCGGATTTATCCTTAGATAGTATTGTGGCTTTGGGATGGGGAAGTGTATTAACAGTTTTAGCTTTAATGTGGGTCGTGCGTCCGATTAATATTTGGATTTGTACGTTAAAGAGTAATCTCAATTGGCGACAAAAATTATTTGCCTCTTGGGTTTCACCGCGAGGAATTGTTTCCGCTTCCGTTGCCTCTTTATTTGCCATTTTACTCACTCAACGCGGGATTAATGGGGGAGATTCAATTAAAGCATTAGTGTTTTTAACGATTATTATGACCGTGGTGATTCAAGGATTAACGGCTCAATGGATGGCGAAAACTCTAGGCGTTACTTCGATTTCTGTAACCGGGGCGGTGATTGTTGGTTCAAATCCTTTGAGTCGATTGATTGGTAAATTATTTCAAGAACGGGATGAATTAGTCGTCATGATTGATACGGATACAGAAGCCTGTGAAAAAGCTCGACAACAAGGATTAACGGTTTATCAAAGTAGTGCCTTAGATCCCAATGTATTAGAAGAAGCTGGATTAGAATCAATCGGAACCTTCTTAGCCATGACGAGTAATGGGGAAGTAAATGTAGTGTTGGCAGAAAGAGCTAATACGGAATTTAAACCGCCTCGTGTTTTAGCACTATTCCCCGGTGAACCCCAAACCAAAACAACCGTAAATCGTGAAAAAATCCAACAAGCTTTTATCCCTGATTTACCGTTAAAACAGTGGAATTCCTATCTGGAAGACCGGGAAGTGAAATTAGGAGAAACCGTCCTACGTGAACCGGGTTTGGAATTTCAACGCGCTCACCTACAAGCGTTAATTCGTTCTGGAGAGTTAATTCCTTTATTACTCGAAAGAAATGGCAATCTACAAGTTATCCCCGCCTCGGAATCTTGGCAAGCGGGAGATCAGATTATCTATCTACTTCATGATCCCAAACCGCAATTACTCAAGCGTTTATCCGGTTCAGAAAAATCAGATTTAACCTTAGAAAAGCATCCGGTTGTTGAAGAAGTGCCTTTAGTTATAGAACCTCAAAAGTATAAAGTTAGTGCGGGATAGTGAATATCATTACATGATAGCAACTTTATATAAAATAAAAACTAAACCCGCTTATCCCGTTCTCAAAATAGAAATTTCTTCTATTTGCTTTAAATTTAGCATTAACGCGCAACTATAATGTTGATCATCCTCGTGGGTTGCAAAAAATAACAGAAACCCGTTAGGAACACCAGGAGAAAAGTCCCTCCTTGAGATCGTAAATTCCGTACCTCAATCATCATGAAGCAAAATTAAAAAAACGTTACATTATAGGTAAAAGCACTGAAAAACTCCCACAATCAAGGAAGTGAGGAAATCCGTAAACCGGAGTAAACAGAACGTCTGTGTTCTTCCTAAAGGGGATTTTCCAGTTTTCAGTCCACATAAAATGAGATGTGATTTTATGTTCAAAAAAGTTTTAAAACCTTTAGCTATTTTCAGTTTGGCTGCGGTATTATTTTTGAGTCAAGCCGATGGAGTTCTAGCGGCTCGAAGTGGGGGACGCATGGGGGGAGGTTCCTTTAGAGCTCCAAGTCGTAGCTATAACCCCAGCCCTGGCCGTGCTTCTGGGGGCTATTATGGAGGGGGAGGGTTTGGATTTCCCTTTATTATTCCCTTTTTTGGGTTTGGGGGTGGCGGGTTATTTTCCCTGCTGATTTTCCTCGCCATCGCCGGGTTCCTGTTCAGAAGTTTTCGCTCAGTCGCAGGACAAGATGAAGCAGGATACAGCAGCAACCCAACGGTGTCTGTCGCACGTTTACAAGTGGGGTTACTAGCCCAAGCCAAAACGTTACAATCAGATTTAGACCGCATGGCCCAAACCGCCGATACAGGTTCCGCCGCAGGTCGTGCTCAAGTGTTACAGGAAGCCACCTTAGCATTGTTACGCCATCCTGAATATTGGGCCTATGGTTCATCGGAGTCGGAACAAACAGGAATGAATTCCGCCGAAGCTAAATTTAATCAATGGTCTTTAGCTGAACGGAGTAAATTTACCGAAGAAACTTTGTCTAATGTTAACAATCAGTTAATCGGTGGAGTTGCTCCTAGTCTGACTGGAAATAATGCGAATTTAGTCAGCCAAACTGGAGATTTAACCCCAACGGTTAATGAATATATTGTGGTGACGTTAGTAGTAGGAACATTAGGACAAATTCAATTACCTAAAGTCAATAGTCCTGAAACTTTACGTCAAGCGTTAAGTCGCTTAGGTTCCATTGGAAGTGAACAATTATTAGCAGTAGAAATTCTTTGGACACCTCAAGCGAGTGACGATACACTTAGCACCGATGATATGTTAGCCTACTATCCTAATTTGACTTTAATTTAACCGATAGGGTGGGTCTAACCCACCTTATTTTTTGATTCTAAATTTTTAAACTGATGGAACCTACAACATTTATAATTGATAGTCGAATTTTAGATTGGTTGGCTGTTGGTGGATATTTAAGCTTTCTATTGTTGGTGATTTGGGGAGTTTTAAACAGTAAGAAGAAATCAGATTAAATCAGAGGTATAAGCATGGGAGGTTATGGAAGAAGAAGATTTATTTTTTATAGTTTATTCGGGTTATTATCCGCTTGTACCGTTGCACAAGTTAATCAACAACCATCTCCGACTATTAACCTGACGGTTTCGGCTGCTTCTAGTTTAAAAGATGTTGTCAATGCGATCGCTTTCGAGTATAATCAGGAAAATTCTGATATTAAAATTATTTATAATTTTGGGTCTTCGGGTTCCTTACAACAGCAAATTGAACAAGGAGCACCTATTGATATCTTTATTTCGGCTTCTCCTCAACAAATGGAAGCGTTAAAGGCTAAAAATCTGTTAATTCCTGAGAGCGAAAAACCCCTAGTTGGAAATCAGATGGTTTTAATCGTTCCTCAAGGAAAAACCGGAATTTCTCGCTTTGAACAATTAACGAATCCTGATATTAATAAAATTGTTATCGGAGAACCGGGTAGCGTTCCGGCTGGACAATATGCTCAAGAAATTTTGATCAATGTAGGCTTATATAATACTATCACTCCTAAGTTGGTTTTTGCGAATAATGTTCGTCAAGCTTTAACCTATGTGGAAATGGGAAATGTGGATGCTGGAATTGTCTATAAAACTGATGCTCAATTATCAAATCAGGTTAAAATGGTTGCGATAGCTTCCCCGAATTCCCATCGTCCGATTATTTATCCGGTTGCTATTTTAAAAAATAGTAAATATCCTGACCTGGCGAAATTGTTTGTGCAATTTTTATTTCAGCAAAAAGCACAACAAATCTTCAAGGATTATGGATTTCAAATACTGACTTGATTATTCATCAATGGAATTTGATCTTTCTCCGCTTTGGATATCCCTTAAAACTTCGTTTTGTGCTACCTTTTTTGCTTTTATTATTGGTGTATTATTAGCAAAATGGATGTTTAATTATCGAGGTCAATATAAAGGAATAATTGACGGTTTTTTAACCTTACCGATTGTTTTACCTCCAACAGTTTTAGGATTATTATTATTATTAATTTTAGGGAAAAATAGCTTTTTAGGTCAAATATTAGAACAATTTAATATTACTATTATTTTTAGTTGGTCAGCTACCGTTATCGCTTCCACTGTAGTTGCTTTTCCCTTCATGTATAAAACCGTATTCAGTGCATTTAAACAAGTTAATCCAAATTTAATAGACTGCGCAAGAACATTAGGAGCATCGGAAAATCGAATTTTTAGACAGATTTTAATCCCCTTATCTCTACCTGGTATTGTAGCAGGAACGGTTCTAAGCTTTGCGAGAGCTTTGGGGGAATTTGGTGCAACTTTAATGTTAGCTGGAAGTATTCCGGGTCAAACCCAAACCATGCCGATTGCTATTTATTTAGCCGCAGAATCAGGTAGAATAGATATCGCTTTAATTTGGGTTGTAATATTAGTTACTATTGCAGTTATCGTTATTTCAATTATTAATAGGGAACAGGGAATAGGGAACAGGGAACAGGAAACGAACGAACTCTGTTCAGATTCTCAAAATTCCAGATTTTTTGATAGAAATAAAATAAATAATTATGTTATTTTAAGTTCTGAATTTAAAAGCAATCATAATATTAATCAAAATTCCCAATTATCGGTTAATTTCAATAAAAATTTTTCTAATTTTAACCTAAATATTAAATTTCAGACCAACTCTCAACCCTTGGGGATATTAGGCGCGTCGGGTTCGGGTAAAAGTATGACTTTACGATGTATTGCGGGTTTAGAAACCCCCCATCACGGACAAATTATTTTAAATCATCGAATATTATTTGATTCAGACCAAAAAATTAATATTCCAGCTTGTCAACGGCGAGTGGGTTTTGTGTTTCAAAATTATGCTTTATTTCCCCATCTCAACGTCGCCGATAATATTGGGTTTGGTTTGCAATATTTATCCCAAGAAGAACGCCATCAAAAAATTAATGATTATTTAGAATTAATCCACTTAAAAGGATTAGAAAAACACTATCCTCATCAATTATCAGGCGGACAACAACAACGGGTTGCTTTAGCTCGCGCCTTAGCGATTAATCCCGAAATATTATTGCTTGATGAACCGCTTTCTGCCTTGGATAACTATTTACGCAGTCAAATGGAACAACTGTTAATTGAAGTGTTATCCAACTATCATGGAATTACCTTATTTGTTACCCATAAACTTGAAGAAATTTATCGAGTTTGTGATCATATTTTAGTGATGTCTCAGG
>NZ_JBJUDF010000054.1:0-6839 GCF_046067725.1 Planktothrix sp. | reverse complement strand
GCATCAATTTCTTCTAGTGGAATTTTAACTTTAGGAATAGGAATTGCAGAGGTTGAATTTAATATAAAAAATCCCAATGAAAGCACGCTTAGTTACGCATTTGGCTTGTACCGAATTGAGGGTGAACAGCAAGGATGTACCGTAATTTTAAAGTATTACATTGGGAATGAATTGGTTGAAACAGAAACCCGAACTGTGCCTGAATGTGAAGAACCAGAACCGGAACCAGAACCGGAACCAGAACCAGACCCCCCCCCTACTCCTGAACCCTCCCCAGAACCTAACCCATCCCCAAGGGGAAGTAAAAACAAACCATTTATTGGCTTTTTGCTATTTGATTATCAATATTTTTATTCTAGTGATACTGGCACTGCATGGGTAATTGGCGAAACAAAAATTAAAAGGTTACACCTTCATAGTGATCCGCTTTTTGATGCCTGGGAAATTACGCAAATACTTGATAATTGGAATATTTATATCGCTCCTGGCAATAAAATTCGAAAAGAATTATTTTGCTATAAAATTGATGGCTTAAGAGATCATCCCTCTTACTCTTATTGGGCAGGTGGGCATTTTATTGATGGAAAATCGATAAAGCCTTATGCTAGATATTTCGGGACTTGGAATGAGGGAATGCCAGTTTCTTTTATCAATCTACCTCCTGTAGGAAGTGTAGATGTTGGAAACCTGGATCTATTAGCAGTATTTTTAGTGGGAAACGAGCAAACAGCTTATTGGTACGCGGACACGCGGCCATGGAGGGCTACAAGTCAAGGCCCAGGGTTTCAAACAGAAAAAATTAAAGAATATTATTATTCTGATAATGGCGATTATATTTACGGGCTCAAATCCGTGACACAATCATCTCCAGCCATGCAAAATCTTAACCCGGGAAGTGGAACGACTGCATACACTCTTGTTAATATTATTAATTTATACGATATCCCCCTTCCTAATCCGGTTGGAAATTCACCCCCACCCCACAAGGAGAATCCTAAAATGGATGATAATTGCTGTGAAATGATTGAGCGAATCTACGCAGCTCTTGACGTAGATGAAATACTTGATAATGGATTTGAAGTCCCTAACAGATGGATTGCGACCGATGCAAAAGGTTACCAAAAATTAGAATCTTATTTAAAAATTATTGAATTCCAACTTAGGATGCAAGATCACCTCGGAATTCACCCTTTTACTGCCTTGGTAACAGACTATAACGCGGCTCAAGAGGGAAATCAAAAGCTTGAAACCAAATCTGTAAATGCCACTGCATTTGCGAAACAAATAACAGAATTATTGCTTGAAAATAAAGGTGATGCAGCTACTCGTTTAAATTTAATGATTCGTACCGCTATTGCTGTCGGGCAAATTTTTAATATGGTGGCAATTTGTACAAAGCGTGTGCGGGAAATTATGCGATTTTTAGGAATGCCGGTTAAAGAGAAAAAAATTGATGTTCCCATGCCATTTGATTTTACATTCGGAAAAAGGAAAGAAAAAAGTAATGGTTTTGCTCCGCCACTTAATCAGAAAGCCATTGAGTTTCTCAACATTAATACTGAAGAAGCAACGGAAGCACTTCTACCTAAATTTATGCAGGATGAAAAGCAGCCTATTATTGTCGAAATGTTCGACGATAAAGAACCAAATTTGATAGAACGGATAAAAGGAGATCCTAAAAGCACTTAATTAAATGGTAAAATCAGCGCCAAAAATTAAACCTCACGGTTCACCGAGTAAAAATAATATTCGGCGAACTTCTAACCCAAAAACTCCTCAAGAGCAAATACAAGCGATCGGCGATGATCTTGAGGCAGCAATTAAGGGCTATATCCCTGTTTTGATTATGGAAGGTGCATTAGATCGGCGAAATTTAAGGCAAGTTTTAGGCAGTGGGGGGCCTGAACTTGAATTATTTAAAGAAGAATTTGAAAAAATTTACCCGAACGCTGCGGTTAAAGGAGAGGAATCAAAAGAAAAAAGGGACAAAAATAGCGCTCCCGTGTTAGACAAAGTTAGTCGTGATAGCACGGTAAATTACAATTTACCTAAAGATACTAACAGCAATCCACCCAACAAAACTACTACTAAAAAAGGTAAAAAATAAATGAAAATTGATTCAACGACCTTAAGCAGTGCAATTACTTCAGCCGAAAAGGTTAATCTTGAATATTTTAAAAAGCTGGGTTCTCCCGTAGTAGATTGGATTGCAAAACCAATAGCTTCAGCTAAAAATCTACTAGGAAAAATTGCAGCCGGAGCAAAAGAATTAATTAATTCCATCAAAAATGGTTCTTTTTTAAGTATTTTTCAGCAATGGGCTAAAGATGATCCGTTAGCAGCGGGTGCTGGAGTGATTGCAGCCGGTCTCGCTGCCGGAACACTTTTGATTGTTGGGGGCGCCGTAGTCGGCTGGGTTTTTGGTTCAGTTGGAGCGGTTGCTTCTAGCTTGGGAACTCTAGCATTAGTGGGCGGAGGCGGGGGAATCGGGGCAATAGTAGGCGGATTATTAAATACGGCTGAAACGATTTACGCCTTCAATTGGCAGATTAGCGACAAGGAAATTATGGGCCAGATTGAAAGTGCAATCAATAATCTGTACGAACCTGCTGGAGAATTTTTGGGGCGCACGTTAGCTGGGGTTCTTGTGGGTGGATTGACATCACCTCCGAAAGTCCAAATTAACGTTCGGGCGCTGACCCTACAGTGGGCATTAAACCCAGATATTCGTCAAGATTTGTTACAAGGGGTTTCTGAACTCGCTTATCTAGGAATGCAAGCGGGAATTCAAATTGCAATTAAATATGCTTTTATGCAGGGAAGAAGAGGAATAAAAAATCTTTGGAAAAAAGCCCCATCAACCGTAAAAAAATTATTCCCCCAAGTTGATCAGGCAATAAAAACCTGGGGAGATGAAGGAAAAGAGCCATGGTCAATGGAATCTTGGGTTAATGAAAAAGTAGAATCAATTGAAGATCAACGTCTTGAAGATGCAGTTCAAGGTTTTTTGAGTGGTTTTTGGCAACAGTTTAGACAGTCCATTGAATACGTTTATGTTTAATTATGGCAACTAATTCACAACAAAAGAAGTGGGAACAACTAACCTTAGAACGAATTGCAGAAGCTGATGCAATTACTTATTTGGGAGAAAAACATCCATCGTTAGAATCACATGAACACCCTAATTTCAAGCTTTATGAATTTTCGCCCAACAAGGCTTTAGATGGTAAAGAGCGATATTATTTAGCGGGGCCAGAGCATTCAATCATAATGCAATCTTCTTTGTTGAAAGCGCAGCATGATATTTTTGCCATGCGGATAGGATTTGGGATTTCATTTGATGAATGGTTTAAAGAATTTAGCGAGGGATATTCGGAGTATAAAAGGGGGAATAAAACTAATTATCCCTCGACTGGTGAAAAGCAGTGGCGAAAAGACATAGATAGTCGACCTAAATATATTGAATGGACGACAGAAAAAACTATTGAGGGACACCGAGTAATTGAATATTTTCCAGAGGGGTTTGAGGGTCGCTCCATTGTTTTGTCGGGGTCGGACTGGGAACTAAAACGATATATTCAATTTATCGAGTTTGAAGGGGGAGGAACGGCTGAAGAAGAAGAAAACAGTCGTGGAATTTCTGAAATTAAAATATTAAATGGATGGCCAGAATTAAAGATAAAATTTTGGCAAAAGAAACTCGAAAAGGGACAAAAAAGTCCTCTAAGGACAGTTTTATCCGTAGCATTAATCGGTTTTTGCGAATATAAAAGACAAGATGGTTTTAAATTTGAAACACCTCTTACAATTGCTGATTTAAAACATTTTAAAAATAAAATAGAACAGGTTTTTTATCCAGGTAAGGTTCCTGTTGTTTTGTCACGGGGAAAAGAAATTTGGAGTTATCAAAAATGGCGACAAGGATACGCCAACTGGTTCCCTGCACGTAACCGTCAAGCAGCGATTAATATTTATCAAAAATTAGTTCAGATTAAAGAGGATACATTTGACCCATTAGCGTTGTATGTCGGAAAAGCAGATCAAGAATCAGCCAAATATTCTGAAACCCCAAAAAAAGAAAAGGTATTGAATGAGGATAAAGAACTTCCTGTTTATCGGCGAAATGTAGAATTAGAATTTTGGCAAGCTTGGGCAAACCTTCCAAAAACAGGTCAAAAAATTATGTTAGTTTCACGGTCTGATCGAACACCAGTTGATGAACGGTTAATGAACGACTGAGTTAATAAAATGTAACAAACAATTGGGCAAACCTTAAGTTTCAACTGTATAGTCAAGGTGCTAAAAGTCTCTACACAATAAGGGTTAAGCGTGTTAGGTTGGGTTTGACAAAACAAATTTTAAGGATTGTTAACCATGCCTGTTGCTAAGAAAATTACTTACGCCGACCTTCGGACTGCGTTGACTCAATTAGGTTCTAATGTTAGTTTTCCTGCTGTAAGTTTCCCTGATACAGATGATTGTTTACTGGGTATTTCTGATGTTTTAAATGCTTTGGTAATTGCCCAAACCGCGCAAAATAATTTTGCTGCAACAGGAGAAGATGTTAGCACTGTTACTGTTACAGAAGGAGCGACGGTTACTGTTGAAGACCCCAGCGCGCCGGGAACAAATATTAGTGTTCAACCTCGGATTTATACAGTTTCTTTTAATGTTGAACGGACTATTAACCGAGTGCTTCCAGTTTTAGTTTAATTTTGATTTTTTCAACGTAAGCAGGAGCAAAAGATATGGCGAAAACTAATGTTTATGCCAAAAGAAATCTAAGAGCGGTGACACTTGTTCACCCAAAATCTGAGGGAGTTAAATTTCTCTATTGTTTTTTAACCTCTGTTGACGCAACTGAAGTAAGTGACTTAGGGCAAACAGATTTGTCATCGGGTACTATCAGTGGTAGTGTTCCCGCTATTATCGGGGCGAGATTTCCTCAGCCGTCAAAATTAAAACACGCAGTTAGTGGGATTTCTAGTTATTGTTCTTCTGACAGTTTTGCAAATGCGTTAAAAAAGGGTTGGAAAACTGTTAGCAAACCTAAATTTTTAAGTCCAAGAACTCAATCAACGACCGCTCCAACTTCAGTTACTGCCGCAAAAGGAAGTGTTATTGCAACAGTCAAAGCAAAAACCGATGGGGGCGATATTTGGTGGGGTTGGAGAATGCCTAAATATCAATTAGCAAAAATCAGTGGAAGTGATTTAACGGCATTGGGGGTAGATTTTCCAAATACTGAGGAAGAATGGCGGTCGGTTACATTGGGAGTTAATGCTCCTTACCCTCCTAGAGCCATAAAAAATTTAGCGACAACCACCTCGTCAGGAAGTGGATCAAATACTGTTACTGACACGACAGTTGAAACAGTATCTACTTTTTACGATTATACAAAAACTGACTTACCAGAAGGTTGGATACCTAGAACTGGTGGCAAGTACAAAACTACAATTTTTGAATAAACAATGACTGCATTAATTCTTCCTGGTCATCCTGATTTTGTTCCAACTTTAGAATCTGCCCCATTTTTTTGGCGTGAAATGCAACGTGATAAATGTACCACTATTTCTTATGTTGTTGACTTTGAATCTGGGATTTTACGCCCAATGTCCTCGGACGACTTAGAAGAATATATTTATGGCGGTGAATTAGAAGAAGTTATTCAACAACAGGAAGAAGAGGAAGAATGGAATGATTTTTTTGAATGCTTAAAAGCGGAGATGGCATTATGTCGCAATTCCGTCAATTAGGCATTATTCAAATGCAGGGGGATAGTTGGCAAAAATGGCAATCAACCTTTTTGTCAGCTATTGACCAAGATGTTATTCGGGTAACTTGGATGGCGGGTAATAGTGTTGATCAAATTAAAAGCCGTTTATTAATTAGAAGGCAGTGGGAAACTCAAGAAGGACTTATTAACGACCCTGCAATTATTTTGTATCCGACTAACGAACCTCAAGTTTTATATCAACCTGTTTCTTTAGAGTTTGTAGAAGCGGGATTAGCCACTTTTAAAGTTCAGGTAAAAAAATTAATTCGGTTTAACAAATGGATTGCCACTGATTTACTTTATTCAGTAAAAATTGAAGTTGCTTAAAAATATGAACGAAAATTTGATAGTAATTAGTTTATTTAGCATTCAATGCTTTATAAACCTAATATTTTCCTGCTGGATAACCTATAAAATAGCAACCCTAACCCAAAATATTAATAAATTAAGAATTGATATTGACAATCTTGGTGCCGTAATTCGGCAGAATAAAGCTTCAATGGAGGGAAAACTTACTCGATTTATAATAGAGGTGTCTAACCATTTTCATCAAATTCATCGGGACACAAATTTTAGCTATCCTCACGAAGATAGTTAATGCTATATTAAAAATACATCTAAAAGGAGCTTAATAATATGCCATTTATCATCACCCCACCATCCACATCTTTTGACGGAAACACGACTCAAAAAATACTCGGAACCATTGAAACAAAGGAAACCACGTTAACTGCTAATACCGCTACTGATATCTTATTAGCTGATGCTACGGCAACACTGGGAAGAAAAATTTTAAGCATTAGCAACAACGGAACCGAGCCTGTATACCTCAATTACGGCTTAACGGCCACAACGTCAGATTATGATTTCATTTTATATGGAAATCGGCAATTATTAGAAATTGAGTACAACGGCGAAAAGATTTCTGCTATTGCTGCGGCTGCGGCTACTATTAAAATCAAATTTGCAAAATATGTAGAGATTTAAAAAATGGCAATATTAATAGAGCCTCCACAGCCACCGCAGAATGAACTTTCTGCATTACAGAATTTATCTGATAATG
>NZ_JBJUDF010000053.1:0-8359 GCF_046067725.1 Planktothrix sp. | reverse complement strand
AGAGTCTTGCACTCTCCTCTAATATTGCTGTGAAGCCATTCTGGAAACAGTAGGGGGCAACTCCATGAATACCGAGCAATCGGGGCTAGATACGAGAATCCCACCCTAAGCGCGTAGCGTAGGGGTGGGAGTGTCAAATTGGCAATAATGTTCTAACAAAAGTTTAAAATTTTTGACTATTATGGAACCCAATTCACGTACACTGTAAAGACCGTAGCCCAAATTACTAGAGTAAATGATGCCCCGGATATTAGTCATAGATGATGACCCTGCAATTGCGGAACTGGTAGCCATAAACCTAGAAATGGCTGGCTACGAAGTGAGCCAAGCAGAAGACGGTATCAAAGGACAAGCACTGGCGATGCAATTGTTGCCAGATTTGATTATTTTGGATTTGATGTTACCTAAAGTGGATGGGTTTACAATCTGCCAACGTTTACGTCGAGATGAACGCACGGCGGATATCCCCATTTTGATGTTAACGGCTTTAGGACAAACTCAAAACAAAGTGGAAGGGTTTAATGCGGGTGCAGACGATTATCTGACCAAACCCTTTGAACTTGAAGAAATGTTGGCGCGGGTCAGAGCTTTGTTGCGACGAACCGATCGCATTCCTCAAGCGGCTAAACATAGTGAGATTCTCAGCTACGGTGCTTTAACGTTAGTTCCTGAACGGTTTGAGGCGATTTGGTTTGAGAAAACCGTCAAGTTAACCCATTTGGAATTTGAACTGTTACACTGCTTGCTGCAACGTCATGGTCAAACCGTTGCTCCGAGTGAAATTTTAAAAGAAGTCTGGGGTTATGATCCTGATGACGATATTGAAACGATTCGGGTTCATATTCGTCATTTACGAACTAAAATGGAACCCGATCCCCGTCATCCTCGATATATTAAAACCGTCTATGGTGCAGGGTATTGTTTAGAACTTCCGGGGAATGGTAAAGGAAAACCCGATGACCCCGCCATCACAACAGAAGATGCTGTCGATGGAAATGGAGCAAAGGGGAAGAAGAAATAGGGAGCAGGGGGAGAAGAGGAACAGGGGGAGCAGGGGGAGAAATGATGAACTCCTGTTTTCTGTATCCTGTCTCCTTCCTGTATCTCAAGTTAGTCGCCTGTAATTTGTTCTTTGTAGGAATTAAATTCTTGAACTAATTCTTGACGGGTTGAAGCTTTTAGTAAGTAGCGGTAAACAAACCAAGCGGTATATCCCATTCCAATTAACTCAAAAGTGGGAGCTAACAGGGGAACATCATTTAAAGCATCAATGACAGCAAATAAGACCTTCAAAGTCACAAGAGCGGATAAAATCAGAACAACGGTAATAATCGGCTTTTGGTAGGAGCCAAAAAAACTGGAGATATAACCCGGAAGTTCTGATAAAACGACCACAACTTTTTCTTTAATTTCATCAAACTGGGCATTGCCTGAAGTGGGAGTAATTGCACCGCCCGTTTCTACAGTCACGTCTATTTTAGCTCCACTAGAGGTGGATGTATCCGTGATCTTTGTCGGTTCTTGCATTTTTCGTCTCCTTGTTTAAAAAAATGTGCAGTACCAATCGATTTTAAGCGAGAGAGAACAGGTTTTTGTCAGAATTCAACGATTTAGAAGTAAATTTTCAGCCAATTGGTAGACCCAGACTGTTTTCAAACGCTCAATAATCTAACGGTAAACCACACTGTTCTAGGGTGGATCGATTTTGCAACAATTCTTCAGTGGGTTGATCAACTTGTATCCTTCCTTGTTTGAGAATCATGGCCCTTTGGGTGACTTGGGAAATCCATTGTAAATCGTGGGATGCAATCAACATCACTTCCACCGGAAGTTGGGATAAAATTTGTGCTAGTTCTCGACGCCACCAAGGGTCAAGACCGTTGGTCGGTTCATCTAAGATTAAAATGGCAGGTTCTAAAGCTAAAACCGCCGCTAAGGCGGCTAATCGTTTTTGTCCTCCTGATAATTCATAAACCGAACGATTTACACAGTCGGCTAACCCAAAATCGGCTAACAAATGAGTCGCTTGTAGTAAGGCTTGCTCTGGGTCAACGCCATAGTTACAGGGGCCAAACATCACATCTTCTAAAATCGTCGGCATAAACAGTTGATCATCGGGATCTTGAAAACAAAATCCCACCCGTCGCCGTACTTCGGGTAGTGTTGTTGGTTCAACGGGAATTCCTTGAATGGAAATTGTGCCAGAATTGGGTTGTTTTAACCCAATTAAATTTTCCATTAAGGTGCTTTTTCCTGTTCCCGTTTGCCCTAATAAAGCCATGCGTTCTCCGGCTTTTAAACAAAAAGAAATTCCTTGCAAAATCAGATCATCTTGCCGATAACCAAAGACTAAATCTTGGACAACAACGGCAGGAATGGGGGGGGTCGTTTCTCCGACCTCAGAAATAGGCGGGTTTAAATAAAAATAACTCAAGGTTCAAGATCCACTAAAGAAACAGTTGAATTCCAATTAAGCTGGTGGCAATGAGTAAGGTGATGAATAGAGCGATCGCACTATAATAATCTAGGGTAACTTTTTTGTGAGTTCGCTGTTGGCTTAGGGTTCCATATCCGCGTAATTTCATCGCTTTATAAACCTGTTGGGATTGTTGATAACTTCTAATTAACAAACTTCCGGTTAAAGCGGAATAAATTTGTAAATTCCTTCGGCTAAAATGGTGAGGTTTAAACCCCCGCAATTGGGTCGCTCGTTGCATTTTTTGGAATTGATGCCCTAATTCAAATAAATAACGATAGGAAATTAGCATCATATCGGTTAGAATCGGAGACAAACCCAAGGATCGGAGTCCTTTAATGAGGCTTAAAGTGGAACTGGTTCCTAATAAAACTAATCCTAACGTGAAGATGGCTAAAAATCGGCTGATAATTAATAAAACTGCTTGACATCCTTCCAGTTTTAAGCTTAAAGTTCCCCATTGAAAAATGATGGTATCTCCTGATAAAAACGGTAATAATCCAATCACCCCAAGCAGAAAAAAACCGGGATAAGTTAACCGATGCCATAGAAATTTTAAGGGGAGTTGAGACAGGGAATAAAATAAAACACTAATACTGAGAATAGCTGGAATTAACCGTAAATCATCTACCGAAGCAAAGGCAAACATTAAGGCGAATAATCCAATGATTTTATATCGCACATCCCATCGATGTAACAGGGAATTAAAATGTGTATGATCCTCAAAATTAAACTTCATAAATTCAACCGATGGCATGAATCAATTGATTAAAATCTCAGGCTTAACTCGCTGTAAAAAACTGACAACCATTGCTGTAAAAAATCCTTCAATTAAAATTAACGGAATATGGGCAAACATTAAGCCATAAATGGCTGTTTTTTCCAGTTGCTGATCTAAAGTGGATGGCAAATTTATAATGACAATACTAAAGAATAAAAGAGCCGATAAACCTACCCCAGCTATCCCCGCTAAAAACCCAAACAACTGCAAGGATAAACTTTTTCTAAGTGGAAACTTAATCTGATGGCGAATATGAAATAGAAACCCGGCAATTAAAGCGGGAATTCCCATAATTACGGCATTAATTCCTAGTGTTGTTAATCCTCCATGTCCAAACATAATCGCTTGAAATAATAAACCGACAATAATGGCTGGAAATCCATACCAACCTAATACCGCTCCTAACAATCCATTTAAAACAAAATGCACACTAGCAGGTGGAATCGGAATTTGAATTCCTGATGCAATAAAAAAAGCGGCTGTTAATAAAGCAGCTTGAGGAATTCCTTCACTGGGATTAGATTGTCGATTCAATTGACGCAGGGAATACCAGAGGGTTACACCTGTTATTACATAGCCACTAATCAGAATTTTACTGGGGAGAATTCCTTCAGAAATGTGCATAAAATCTCACTCAATAGGTGTAGCCTAATCTCCTAACAAATTTTGACCTTTATTTCAAAATAGTTAAACCGATCATCAAATCCTAACGATTAAAATTAAATTATCCTCTATCTCAGGAATTAATTCTAATCTTAATATTAGGATTTCGGGTGCACAATCTCTCTTGAGGGTTCCGAGGATAAAGGTGTTGGTTTTGGACGCTGGAAAAATAAAGCAGTCCCGATACAACCCCAAATGACAGAAGCGATGATTACGCCTTTTTGTAGAGGAGTCAACCCTGGATGATTTTGAGTTAAAAAGGTGGATTCCTGTGATAGAGAATTTTCGGCTTTAATCGGAATACTAATTAAAGTTCCATGACCCGCTTGACGCACTTTGACTTCCCAATATCCTGTTTGAGAAGCATCAGGCATAAAGGTGAAATAACCTTTTTCATCCGTTATTCCTATTTGCCAAGGTTGGGTCGGATTATCCGGGGCATAAACCGTGATCTCAGCATTTTTCATGGGCAAACCTGAGTCATATTGCGCTTGAATTTCAACGGCTGATGTGAATTTATATTGTGCTTTTGCTCCATGAGCGATCGCAGTTTCTTGTACACTCAAACTGGGAAATACAAGGAGTAGAATGACCCATTGCCATTTCATTTTTTTTGCCTCCTCAATCTGACGATACTGCTCATTTTCTCATAACTTTCTTAAAGGGGCTATTTCTTTATAAAATTTCCCAAATTAACCCAATCAAGAAAAGTTTTGGTATTATAAACGATTTTTGAAAATTGGGTTTAATTCTTCAGCATTAATTCTTGACAATGGCCTTCTCCAACGTGACCCATACTGGTTAAAATACTGATTAACTTTTGATAATCCGCTTTTGATAATTTTTGTTTCAAGGTTGGTAAATCGGCGACTAATTGACTATTATCAGAGATTTTTGCCAAAGGTTCAAAACCCAAAGCCGTTGGATTCGGTTCCTCGGTTGCAGTTTCCTTTCCATTGCCAAATAAATGATCAAAATGGAAAGTTGCTTCTAAATTTGATGTTCCACCCGGTTGTAAAATTCCCTTGCGTTCTTCTCCCACATAATCTCCACATACAAACTGCATTTCTTGATCAAATTTCAGGATAAAAGGAATTTTTTGTTCCCCTTTCATTGCAACTCCTTCCATGACCATAACTTGATCAGTGAGGGGGGCTTCTGTTCCTTTTTTGAGGTTCCAAGAAATAGCATTATACTTCCCAGGCGGAGCGGAAACAGTATTAACTAAAACCGGATTTGAATCGGGTGATCCTTGTGTTAAATCCACCATTTTTTGAACAACTAAACTAATCGTTTTTGTTGCAATTGGTTGACCTCCTGCTTCGGCATTATAAGGCGGGTTAGATTCATAAGCAATTACTTCTCCAAAGTTAATATAAACATGATCAAAATTGATGTTCCAGCCATCTTTAGATACCATTCCTTTTCGGACAAAATCTTCTCCATTCGCCCAAAACTGCATCGTTCCAACTTCTGAATTTGGGGTTTGATTCGGAGGAATTTGAGCTTGGGGAGTTTGCGGTGTTGGCGTTTGAACGGTAGGAGTTTGAGGTTGAGAACAGCCGATTAGGGTATATACCACGAACCCCATGAGAAAACTGTGCTGAATTTGTTGTTTTTTCATCTAAATCTGCTCAATAGAGTCCTTTATATTCTAGGAAACAGGTTTTTTCGGTTCGTTGCAATACCCCCCTAGGGCATTAAAATCTGATTTAAGTCTTAAGAATTTATTCAAAAGGTAGAGGATAATTTTAATGGTTTCTTCCTCTCGGATGAAACTCTTGTCATAATAAGGAAAGTGTGTTTTTAGGTTAAAGACAAAGCATGAGAGATCTGGATCAAGCAAAGGCCGTTGAATTGCTTAACACAATTATGGAGTTTGAATTAGCTGGGGTCGTGCGTTATACCCATTATTCTCTAATGGTAACTGGGCCAAACCGTTTACCTATTGTACAGTTTTTCAAAGCTCAAGCCACAGAATCTTTACTTCATGCTCAACAAGCTGGAGAAATTCTGACGGGTTTAGAAGGACATCCCAGCCAAAAAATTGCCCCCATCGAAGAAAGTTATCAGCATTCTGTTAAGGATATTCTACAGGAAAGTTTAGCTCATGAACGCAAAGCGTTAGAATTGTATAAGGATTTATTAGAAGTCGTTGAAGATGCGAGTATTTATTTAGAAGAATATGCTCGAACGATGATTGGTCAAGAAGAATTACATAATATTGAAATCAAGAAAATGTTACGAGATTTCAGTTGATTTAATCAGGTTAGCTGGGTATAGCCCAGCTCATCTTAAAAATTCTATTGCTAATATTAGTTACAACCTTTTTATGGATATTACCGCCGCTTTACCCACATTTTTAATTACGTTACGAGAAGGATTTGAAGCCGCTTTAGTCGTAGGAATTGTTCTCGCTTGTTTAAAAAAAGCTGAACAAAGCCATCTCAACTCCTGGGTTTTTTCTGGGGTGATCATTGGAATCTTCGCCAGTGCTATATTGGGTGTTGTCTTTGGCTGGTTAATTGAAGGAATTGCCACGTCTGAACATCCCTATGCTCCAGTTTTAGGGGAATTTTTAGAAGCCGGAATTGGGTTATTTGCTATAACCATGTTAAGTTGGATGTTAATTTGGATGACTCAACAAGCTAAATCCTTAAAAGCAGAAGTGGAAGGTGCTGTTAAAGCGGTCATTGAGCAAAATAAAACCCCCGCAGGTTGGGGAATTTTTGGGTTAATTTTTATTGCGGTTTTAAGGGAAGGTTTGGAAACGGTGATTTTTATTTTGGCTACCTTTCAACAGGGAATTATCCCCGCAATAGGCGCATTTTTAGGGTTATTGGTTGCGGCTGGCTTAGGAACATTATTATTTAAGTGGGGGGTAAAAATTAATATTCGGTTGTTTTTTCAAATTATGGGTATCTTCCTCTTATTAATCGTTGCTGGGTTAGTAATTTCTGTTCTTAAACATTTAGATGCAGGTGTGGGACTATTAGCCCAAATTAATCCTAATTATGTGGGATTTTGTTTGACTGAACCTTCTTCCTGTTTATTGGGAACGTTAGTTTTTAATGCCCATAATTTTTTACCCGATAAACAATTTCCAGGGATCGTTTTAAAAGCGTTATTCGGTTATCGAGATCAATTGTATTTTGTGCAAGTAATCAGTTATTTTCTATTTTTAATCACCGTCGGAGGGTTCTATTTACAAGAAGTCAATGGCAAAGCTACTATTGCTTCAAAACCTGAAAAAACTGCTTCTTAAAGTTGTGTTAAATTAAGCGATCGCAAAAGAATAACGAATTGTGATCGTTTTTTTAACCTCAAGGGTATACTAAGAATAGTCCTCAATTAATTAACCATAAGTCAATTATGCTAAAGTTTGTCATTGCAGCTTTAGTGGCTTTAGGAGTCGTCTTACTGAGTTCCTGGGTTCTTCCTCCAGCCAATGCCACATCTCCCGACTCAGAAGTGTATATTTGGGATTATGCTTTCATTGGGAGTAGCCAAGTCGTCTGTAAAAAAGTCGTTTTCCATCCCGTCAATCGTCCCCTTCCTCCGGGTGTTGAGGTTCAACCTACAAGGATTAATTCTCGTATTGTTAATGATAGCAATTGTGATCATTTAACAAAACCTATCTCAAAATAAAATAACAAAACCAAGAAATTCTTGTTATCAGAAACCGGGTTTCTTTGAGAAACCTGGTTTCTACTAGGCTTTAAAATTCTCCAAAATAAATCAAATAATTTAAACTGAGTATGCTAAAATTATAGTAAGCCAATAAAATACTAATTTTATTTTCCGTTCCACTCCTCACCTCCAGGTAAGTTGCAAAACTCATCATCGATGATATCTCGCAAACTTTCACTGGAATAATTATAGGTCAAAGAAATTAATCTTTTCGCTGTATTGATCACCTCAACTTTATCGACCATTTGACGTAATTGATTCGGCTTATAAATCCCTTGTTGTACTTCCACACTCGCTTCAAAGATAGCATCTTTAAAGGCATTTTCTAAATCACCATCCCACTCATTAACTTTAATATAATAAGATGTTTTATTAGCCTTAAGATTCAAGCGTTGAATTTTTAAGATAGAATCTCTAATAGAAACCGCCCAAGAATTTGTTAGACGTTGTTCGACTTGGTTTTTAATTAAATGCACTAATAACCGCACTAAAAAACTTTCAATTTTTTGTAAAATTTGCTCTTTACTCATCCATTCCCATTCATCTATGAGCGCTAAAGCATCGTCATATCGACCCTCTATAATACTTTGTTTTAAATCAATTAATTCTTGACTCATAAATTAATCTATCCATAAAAATCTCAAAAAAAATCCGTTTCCTTATAGGAAAAAAAGTAATTTTTGTTAAAAAAATCCTAGATAACATATCACCCCCACCCGAGAAAAAAATTGCCTTTACTAAGTAGCAAC
>NZ_JBJUDF010000052.1:0-46776 GCF_046067725.1 Planktothrix sp. | reverse complement strand
TCTGCAAATCCTGATAAAAATTTAGCTTTTCCCCATCATCATCCGCGTTTTAATTTTGATGAAACGGTGTTAGGAATGGGTGTTGAAATGTTTGTTCGCTGTGTTGAAAAATTCTGTAAGTAATTGATCAAAAGTTAAGTTCAGGGTGGATCTCAGAGAACAGCCCTTTATGATGCTTAAAAACAAGGGCGGAGTCAATGACGAGTCTGGTGAGGGAAGGATTAACGCTTGAGGCCATTGAGGTTTAAGTTTGAGAATCTTCAACTTTCCATACATCCCATCCCAGACCCTAATTCTCGATCTGTCCCCTCATTTTTGATAGTCTTAATACAAATAGAGTCTTGGGAACAAATACAAGAGTGGATATTGTAATTGGTCGGGGCAAGGTCGCCCGCAGAGCGTATGGCATTGACGAAATTGCGTTAGTCCCTGGACAGCGCACACTTGATCCGGTTTTGGCAGATACAACCTGGACAATTGGTGGCATTCAACGAGAAATTCCCATTATTGCGAGTGCAATGGATGGGGTGGTCGATGTTCGCATGGCTGTGGAATTATCTAAACTGGGGGCATTAGGGGTCTTGAATTTAGAAGGGATTCAAACCCGTTATCAAGACCCAGAACCGATTTTAGATCGCATCGCTTCAGTGGGAAAAGATGAGTTTGTCACCCTGATGCAAGAATTGTATGCTGAACCCATCAAACCCGAACTGATTACCCAACGAATTCAGGAAATTAAAGCAGGGGGTGGAATTGCCGCCGTAAGTGCTACGCCAGTGGGAGCGAGTAAATACGGGTCGGTTGTTGCTGAAGCTGGGGCTGATTTATTTTTTGTCCAAGCAACGGTGGTGTCTACAACCTTCCTATCGCCAGAGTCCGTTACCCCTCTGAATTTAGTCAAGTTTTGTCAGGAAATGCCCATCCCGGTGATTTTAGGGAACTGCGTTACCTACGATGTCACCTTAGATTTGCTTAAAGCCGGTGCGGCAGGAATTTTAGTGGGGATTGGCCCTGGGGCTGCCTGTACCTCACGGGGGGTTTTAGGGGTTGGGGTTCCCCAAGCAACGGCCGTGGCTGACTGTGCTGCCGCCCGCAATGATTTTTATCAAGAAACCGGACGGTATGTGCCGATTATTGCCGATGGTGGCTTAATTACCGGAGGAGATATCTGTAAATGTATCGCCTGTGGTGCGGATGGGGTGATGATTGGTTCACCCTTTGCCCGTGCCAAAGAAGCCCCTGGACGAGGTTATCATTGGGGAATGGCAACTCCTAGCCCGGTCTTACCCCGTGGAACTCGCATTCGGGTGGGGACTACGGGAACCTTAGAACAAATTCTGCGCGGCCCGGCTCAACTCGATGATGGCACTCATAATTTATTAGGGGCGTTAAAAACCAGTATGGGCACTTTGGGTGCCCAGACGATTCAGGAAATGCAGCAAGTGGAAGTGGTAATTGCACCTTCGCTGTTGACGGAAGGCAAAGTTTACCAAAAAGCCCAACAGTTAGGAATGGGTAAGTAAACTGACTCCGGTTGAGTTTAAGGTGTCTTGACACAACTGCTTAAATCGTCCTAAAAATTACGACTCAATCTGGAATTCTCTGAAATAAAATGGCACAATAGAAGAAGCGGAGACGTATGTTTCCGTTCACTCCTCACACCACACTCCGCCTGAACTTTTGTTCGGGCGGTTTCTTAATTTTAGGGATGATATACAACCGACCCGCTTAGATTCACTTGCCCCTAGCATACGGACAACTCCTCATTTGTGCAAGTCGCTAGAGAAAAAAATTGAGCAACCTGAGTGTTGAGTGCCAAGCCTCAGATGAATCAGCATTTCAGAGAATATCCTTTTGCAGTAAAATTGAGTTAAACTTCTGCTAATCCTGTTCGGAACAACAGAACCGACTCTAATCCTTAAGTTGAGCTTAACGTTTCCCCGGGGTTGATTCAAGCCCGTGTTGAAATATGCAATATAATGAGGAGTTATTGCTCGGTCAACCGTTTGCTCAAAATCCGAGTAGGATAGACAAGAAGAAAGCAAGACCTAGAGAGGAATCTTCTCTTCTGTGGCTGCGTCTACTGTTTGACAGTCAGTGGACGTAAAATTTTAATTCTTGTCGATCAGATTGCAGGAAAACCGTTAAATCTGATGTTAACGCTGTCTTCATCCAATCCGTTCAGCAAGAATCTGTCGTCAGATACTCCCGTGTCAGCGATGGGACTGTCCAAGTTGATAGGGTCTTAATATATTATAAGGATTTCTAGGGATGTCCAAAGCCGAAACAGTTACTGATGCTACTTTTAAGAACGATGTGCTTGACAGCGAAATCCCAGTGTTAGTGGATTTTTGGGCGCCTTGGTGCGGGCCTTGCCGGATGGTCGCTCCCGTTGTCGAGGAAATTGCCGATCAATATGCCGGAGAACTGAAAGTCGTCAAGCTCAATACAGATGAAAATCCGCAGGTTGCTAGTCAATATGGCATTCGCAGTATTCCGACTTTGATGATTTTCCAAGGGGGTCAAAAAGTGGATATGGTTGTGGGTGCTGTTCCTAAAACAACATTAGCGACTACTGTAGAAAAATACGTGAAGAAAAGTAACTCAGATAGTTAGGTTCCACTGTTGTATCAGTGTTGCAGGGGTTGACCATTCATCTCAACAACTGACTTCAAAAATCAATTCGTTTGGGTCAGTTGGGAGAAGAGATTTTCGAGTCCTTGAAAACGATACTCCCACCTCAAGCTCATTATTCACGGGTGTTGCGCCTTGGAACCTTGGGTCTGAGGCGCTTTGTTGTAAGTGATAAATTTTATGAACTCCTCTGATCTTAGCCACGCGGTAGATTCTCTACAAGCCGATATTATCCAGTTAGTTGATCAACTGCCGAATTTAAGGCATAAAAAGTGGATTTCACGAGCGCTTTCAAGCCTTGTTAACATGGCTGGAGAGGAATTTGAGACCCTGGATTGGAAAATTATTTCCGCATCTTTACTGGACTTAGAGCGAGGGTTTCAAACCTTTTATCCCTATCGTCATGTTCGTAAAATTTGTATTTTTGGTTCCGCTCGGATTCCGGCTGATACCCAAGAGTATCGCATGGCGGTAGATTTTGCCCAATCTGTCACCCAACAAGGATTTATGGTCTTAACCGGGGGGGGAGGTGGTATTATGCAGGCTGGGAATGAAGGGGCGGGTTTAGATTTATCGTTTGGGTTGAATATTCAACTTCCCTTTGAACAATCTTCAAATCCTTATATTGAAGGGAATAAAAAAGCGATTATCTTTAAGTATTTCTTTACACGCAAGTTGTTCTTTTTGCGTGAAAGTGATGCTTTAGCGATGTTTCCTGGGGGGTTTGGAACCTTGGATGAAACCTTTGAATGTTTAACGTTAATTCAAACGGGGAAATTTGGCCCGGCTCCGTTGATTTTAGTGGATCGTCCAGGGGGGGATTATTGGTACGATTTACATCAATTTATTGAGAAACAAATGTTAAATCGAGGGTTGATTTCACCGGATGATCCGAGTTTTTATACGATTACGGATGATTTATCTGTAGCTTGTCAAGCCATCGCTAATTTTTATCGCGTTTATCATTCGAGTCGCTATGTTAAAGATCAGTTTGTGATGCGGTTAAAATCGGAATTATCCGATCAGCAAGTTGAACAACTGAATGCTGAGTTTCAGGATATTTTATCCCAAGGTAGAATCGAGAAAACCAAGGCATTCCCTGAAGAACTTGGCGGCGAAACGGACGATTTACCTCGTTTAACCTTCCATTTTAATCAACGTCAAGTTGGACGATTATATCAAATGATTTATACAATTAATCGAATGGGAGCCAAGTCCCCAGAAGCAGCCCATCCAGAGCAGAAGTAGAATTCTGATTAACGGTTGACTGAAACCTGATATTCCCAACTCGAAATATGGATAATCTATTTCAATTTGAACAGGATTTTGTTGAATCTTTGCACTGTATTCCGATGGTTGTGCGGTATAAACTGGATACCTGTGGAGTGAAGTTAAAACTGGAACATTGGAATCAATTTCCTCAAAAAGTTCGTCAACAGTTGGTGCAAAATCCGATGAATACACCGGAAGAAATTACAATCTATCGAAGTTTATTGTATGAATTTGTCAAACAATATAGTCATATTCCTTTGAAAGATTTACCCATTGATGATCATCCGCCTTGGTTAAATGCGACAAGATTACCGGATAGTGTCCAGAAAAAAGCTGAAGAAGTAGGGGTTAATCTAACATTAAAACATTGGGAAAATCTCACCCCCCTACAAAGATTTGCCTTACTAAAATTAAGTCGTCCCAGCCATGAAAATAAAAACTTTTTCCCGGCTTTAAGAGAATTTAATATTGTGTAGCCAATGATTATATAGGCAGTCTAAATCGATTGTAGAATCTGACTTTCAGGATCATTAATCTCAAAAAATGGATACACATCCGGGTGTCAGTCCGAAAAAACCTCGCCCCAAGGATTTCGGTAATTTGTATTAATGATTTAGACTCACTATATTTTCTAGGATGATGAGTTAAACGATCAAGATTTTTGCTTCTTTCCTTCTACTTCTGCAACAAAATTCGCTAAAATAATCCTGGTTTTGTGCGAAGAACTCTATTCAATTAAGATTCTAGGGACGGGTTATGACACATAGTATGAAACCGATGACATCTGCTATTCATTCCGTAGAAGATGAGGATGAAGAAGAATCTAATTTAGATTATTTTTATGATGATCCGGGTACACCCCCTGGAACATTAGATGTTGAAGCGGATGATCCGCCACCAGAAATGGTTTTAATTGATTATAGTGAGGGGATGGCGACTCGTTTAAAATTAACAACGCCGGAAGAATGTGCACCTTATTTAGATACTCATTCTGTTTCTTGGTTAGACATTTTAGGGTTAGGAAATCAAGATACCTGGGAACGCATGGCGAAGGTCTTTAATTTACATCCCATCGCCTTAGAAGATGTGGTGAATGTGCCTCAACGTCCGAAAGTTGTGGAGTATGATGATCAACTGGTTATTGTTGCTTGGATGGTGAATTTAAAACCCGGTGAAGATCCTCTCCATAAAGAACAAGTGAGTTTAATTTTAGGTAAAAATTATTTACTAACCGTACAGGAAGAAGCGGAATATGATTGTTTACAACCTGTGCGCGATCGCATTCGTTATAATCAAGGCATTATTCGCAAACAAGGTGCTGATTATTTAGCTTATGCAATTTTGGATGCGATTATTGATGGCTTTTTCCCGGTTTTAGAAGAATATGGAGATATTTTAGAAGACTTAGAAGATCAAGTTGTTTTTAATCCTGTACCCAGAGATCTTGCTAAAATTTATAGGATTCGTCGAGATTTATTTACCCTGAGACGTGCAATTTGGGCACAACGAGAAGCGATTAATATGTTAATTCGAGATGGAAGTAATTTAGTTAGTCCAGAAGTTCGAGTTTACCTGCGAGATTGCTATGATCATACAATTTTAGTGCGGGATATGGTAGAAACTTATCGAGAATTATCATCGGATTTAATGGGAATTTATATGTCTTCGATGAGTAACAAAATGAATGAAATTATGAAGTTGCTAACCGTCATTTCAACTATTTTTATTCCCCTAACCTTTGTGGCGGGAGTCTATGGAATGAATTTTAATCCTGATGCTTCCCCGTTAAATATGCCGGAATTAAATTGGTATTGGGGTTATCCAGTGTGTTTAGGATTAATGTTTTTAATTGCTTTAGCCTTATTCTTTTTCTTCTGGCGACGAGGTTGGTTTAATAGTTTTTCCCCCTCTCAAGATGAAGAACTACCGATCCGGTGATTGATTTGCAAAGTGTAACTCCTTGGGTTAAAATCTCCCTCGATACTTAATCCATTTGTTGATTAGTTATTTATAGCCATCGTTGCTATTTTCATGATGCAAAAAATCAAACCCAATTTAATTTTAACGGTGGGAGTTGCGGCGCTACTTGTTGGAGGTGGAATTGCAGCTTACTACACCTTAGTGTCTCGAAAATTTTTAGAAGGGGTTCCCATTGGTGCCAATATTGTTCCTCAAGAAGCAATGGTGGCTGTATCTCTATCTACAGACGCTCAACAATGGGACAAATTAAAACAATATGGTACATCCCAATCTCAAGCGGCGTTAAAACAAGTGCTGAATGATTGGCAAAATCGAATTTTCACAGAAAATGGCTATGATTATCAAAAAGATATTCAGCCTTGGGTGGGGAAAGACGTGATGGTTGCTTTTTTACCCAATTCTAGTTTACTAACAGGAACCCCACCTGCACCACAAACTTCTAAAACCTTGAATCAACAGGCGATAGTGATGGTTTTTCCGATTGCTAATCCCACTCAAGCTAAAGAACTATTATCACAACCGAAAACTTTACCCCAAGGTCAAACGACTCAGCGATCTTATCGAGGAATTGATATTATTGAAACCCAAGGAAATCCTAAACAAAATTATTCGATTGCTATTTTAGGACAGGATTTCTTAGTTGTTACCACTGATCCGAATGCAACAGAACGGATAATTGATACTTATCGAGGGTCTAATTCCTTAGCAAAAACACCCGGATATGCGGCGGCTTTGAATCAGATTAAAACGGGGAATCCCTTTGCTCAAGTTTATCTGAATATTCCGGTTGCCACAACGGTTGCATCCGATCGGTCTGGTAATCCCATTCCTGAAAAAAATTTAGCACAAGTTCAACAGCATCAAGGATTCGCAACGGATATTACCTTAGAATCTCAAGGGGTTGGGTTAAAAGCGGTGTCTTGGTTAAAACCCAATAGTGAGAAAAAATTTATTGTTGAAAATCAAGGTCAAGAAATTTTGAAACAAATTCCAGAAAATACATTAATGATGGTTTCTGGAAGTAATTTAAAACAAGTTTGGGAAGATTATTCTCAAGGTGCGAATGCGAATCCGATGGCGCCGTTTAATCCTCAAGTGTTGAGTTCGAGTTTTAAATCTTCAACGGGGTTGGAATTAGAAACAGATGTTCTGAATTGGATGAAGGGAGAATTTTCGTTATCTTTGGTTCCTTCGACTCCAAATCCAAGAGCATTGGAACGATTTGTTGCGGGATTAGTGTTAATGGTAAAAGTATCCGATCGCAATGCGGCGGATAAAACTTTTACCCAATTAGATGAGGTGATGAAGAATAAAAAGTTTAAGGTGAGTGAAGTTAAAGTTAAGGATCAATCGGTGACCCAATGGGTGTCTCCCTTTGGGGGATTTTTGGTGACTCGTGGTTGGTTAGAAGGGAATTTAGCGTTTATAACTTTGGGGGGTTCCGTTGCGGATCAAATTGTACCGTTACCAACGGTTCCCATTACCTCTAATCCGTTATTTCAACAAACAGTTCCTATGGGATTGAGTCCCCAAAATGGCAACTTTTTTATGAATGTTGAACGGGTGTTTGATCCCAATGTTAGAACTTTATCTTTACCTCAACTTCCTCCTCAACAAAAAGTTTGGATTGATGCAATTCAATCTATTGGATTAACGACTGCCATCGTGAGCGATCGCACCAGTCGTTATGATATGTTTGTTAAACTGAAAAACCCGATCAATCCATCGAAAACACCCCCGAAAACACAACCTTAAATTCGGTTTTTTGGCGGTTAGCAGTTGGGGATTGACTGTTAATCGTCAAGATTTTTATTTTCGGTTTCTTGGCTAGGGTTCAGCAATTCTAAGCGAAATTGATAACGAGTTTCAGGTTGTAAATAGCGACGTTGAAATGGTTCCCAGATTTGCCAAGATTGGTAACGATTTTGAGTCAATAAATTAAAAAAAGTAGGAAGTTTAGCTATGGTTTTTGATGAAATTTCTTCGGCTATTTTTTCTCCTAAAACCATACTATCTTGAATATCTCCTAAACAAGATTGAATCGCTTTCATGTCTTCTAAATAATCTGAATATTTAGGACTATAAAAGTTAGTAAATAAATTCATTTGATAACGGACTCGCTTGACTTGCTTTCTTAAACTGTGCAATAATTTTCCTTGTTGATTTAAAATTTTTTCTACGGTTTCTAAAGGAATAGAACTTAGTGGGTTGTGAGTGTCACCAACCTGCCAACCTGGATGTAAAAATAATTGACTGATTTGCGGAAGTAATAAATCAGGAAGAACTTCATTAATTGGAAGCTTTTCTAGGGGGGTAAAGCCAGGATCTTTCACCCAATCTTGTAAATCTGCTTTCAAGTTTTTATAATTTTTAGATTCTAAAGTTAATGACACAACTCGAAAGACTTTGTGACGTTGTTTAACTAAACCCATTAATAATTGATCTAAGATTTCTTGTTCGGATGAAGGTAAATAGGAATAATAATTATTTTGTAACGTTTCTAATAGTACGTCTAAATCTCGTAATTTTCCCAAACGTCCCGCAATCTTACCAATTTTTTCATCTTCCGCCGATTTAGGTAAATCTAATACTGGAGCAAACCCAACAATTGCAGAACGCAATCTTCGCATCCCCACTCGCATTTGATGAAGTTCTTCAGGATCATGATCTTTTAACACTTCAGATTCATGACTGACGACTTTTTCCAGATGTTTTTTAATGCCTTGTACCGCCCAATATCCTAAAGTTTGGGCTTGAGGATTGGTTTTTGTTTCCATTGTGAAGCTCTCAAAATATTACAGTTAATTGTATTCGCGTTGTCACTGAATCTATCGCACAAAAAATTATAACAGAACTTCAAAATAGAAGCAAAACACAGGATTCTCCATCGGTAATCAGCTTGCTTAACTTAAATTTAATCACGGATAACGTTGGTTTTTAGGTTAGTAACTAATGCCTTAATTTGGCTATAGGCTTGTCTAGGAGATAGTCTACCTTCAGTTTCTAAACTAAAAATTTGAGTGAGATGGGTCGCAAACTCTTCCAATTGAGCTTGATCCAATACTAAAGATAATTGAGTTTCCCAATGATCAGCCTGATTCCAATCAAAACAATCTGGGGTTAATCTCATGGCTGTTTCCAAACGCGGCGACTTGTCATTAGCTTGTTAGCTTAACAATTAAATTCTTATCTTAGAGAATAAGCTGATTAAAGTCAAGGGAGTCGTTCATTAAATTTAAAAAGTAATTGTAAATCGACTTTACAAAATTTAGTCTTTCTCAATAAAACTATTATTGTGTTTATATTTTTTGATTCTTTAGGAAATCTTAACCCAATATTCAAACTTTTTTAACCTCCTATCGGTAGGGTCAAGATTACCATTTTAGGAGTTAAACATGGCTAATTTTAAGCTTTTTTTAGGGTTTTTCCTATTGATTGCCAATTAGAAACAAGTTTTATCGTAGTTTAAAATAGAAAATTAGAAGTCAATTGAAAAATCTTGAATATCCATCTCGTCTTAGTCTTGATTTATGAGTCAATTTCATTCATAATCAATTCAATACTTTATTAATGTTCCACCCATGCCCAACTTCAAAAAAATTACTCACGTTATCTACGACTTAGATGGTTTACTGTTAGACACAGAACCCCTTCATGCTCAAGTAAATCAAATGGTTGCTAACCATTATGGGAAAACAATTGACCCTACTCTCCATTGCAAAGTGAGAGGCAGGAAATCCCATGATTCTGCTCAACTCTTGATTCAAGAGTTAGATTTATCCCTGAGCGTTGAAGACTTTTTAAAACAAAAAGATGCCATTATTTATAAATTTTATCCCCATGTTTTACCGTTAGATGGGGCTGTTCGTTTAACTCAACATCTGGCTTCTCATCACGTTCCTCAAGGGGTTGCGACCAGTTCAGGAACTCGTCCGTTTACCGCTAAAACCCAAAGTCATCAAGAATGGTTTTCCTTATTTCAACAAATTGTTCGAGGCGATGATCCTGAACTTAAAAAGGGTAAACCAGCCCCCGATATTTTCTTATTAGTCGCGCAACGTTTAGGGGCAAAACCCGAAAATTGTTTAGTGTTTGAAGATGCCTTAGCGGGAGTTTCAGCAGCGAAAGCAGCAGGAATGTCAGTCATTGCTGTTCCCGCATCTGATATGGATCAATCCCTTTATCAAGAAGCGGATCAGATTCTTAATTCCTTGAGTGAATTTCAACCGGAATTATGGCAGTTACCTCAGTTTTAATCAATTACTCAAAGATTAGATGAATCAAGGCAATTAGCAATAATAATTTTCCTCATCTTACTCAAGCTGATGAAGTATTTTTAGAGGCTCTAAAATATTTTTAACCTTTTTTTAACTTGACATATCAAAAAAAATTGATATAATTTTAACATCCCTCATCCTAAATGTTACAGGGGATACTTTATGACGACGAGACTACCAAAATTACCTTGTTCTCTCACAACCTTAACTTTAGCTCTGGGGACTTCTACCCTGCTTTTGGCGTGCAGTCCAGGTCAGATCAAACAGACAAAATCGATTAAAATTGATGGTTCTAGTACCGTTTATCCCATCACTGAAACAATTGTTAAAAATTACAATGCTCAGAGTCCTTCTGATATAGACGTAACGGTTAATTTTTCAGGGACAGGAGGAGGTTTTAGAAAATTTTGTGCTGGAGAAACGGACATTAATAATGCTTCTCGACCGATTTTAAAAGCAGAAATGGAAGTTTGTAAACAAAACAATATTTCTTATCTGGAATTACCAGTTGCCTTTGATGCGTTAACCGTTGTCGTTAATCCTCAAAATACCTGGGCTCATGATATTACAGTTGCCGAATTAAAAAAGATTTGGGAACCTGAAGCCCAAGGAAAAATTACAACTTGGAATCAAATTAGAGCTTCTTGGCCAAAGCAACCCATTAATCTCTATGGCCCCGGTAAAGATTCAGGAACTTATGATTATTTTACCGCCGCAATTGTGGGAAAAGAAGGAGCCAGTCGCACTGATTATCAAGCCAGTGAAGATGATGAGATTCTTGAACAAGCTATTATTAATGATCCCAATGGATTAGGCTATTTTGGTTATGCTTATTATCAGAAAAAATTAGAGGCGTTAAAAGCATTAGCCGTTGATAATCAAAAGGGTTCAGGGCCAATTATGCCTTCTCAAAATGCAACGGAAGCCGAAAAATATCGACCCTTATCTCGCCCTTTATTTATTTATGTTAATGCCGTTGCCCTTCAAAATAACCCAGCTATGAATGATTTTCTGGATTTCTATATGCAAAAAGCATCACAAGTGGTTGAAAACGTGGGTTATATTCCTTTTGACTTTGATGATTATACCAAACTCTATCGCAACTTTCATAAAACAAAAGTTGGGACAGTCTTTGGTGGCAAATCTGAGTTTGATTTAACCTTAGATGAAGTATTGATAAAACGAGCAGAATACTAAAGTTTAAATCAGGTCAATCTAGGTTAATTCACCTAGATCAAGTGAATCTTTCTTAGATCGATCTCAGATTCTTAACATTTTTTAACTTGACATATCAAAATTTTTTGAAATAATGGTACTATCTCTAGGTGGTCAGAACTATCAAGCAATCAAGATTAGGATTTTGCAGGAGGTTCAATGAATGTAAAATCGTCAGGTGTAAATCCATCAGCCGTGCAGGTTGGTGGCCGACTCAGTTTTTTTGAAAAATATCTAACCCTTTGGGTATTTTTATGTATTATTGCGGGGATTATTTTAGGGCGATTATTTCCGGGTGTTGCCGTTGCTTTAGATGCCATGAGCATCTATCAAATCTCAATTCCGATTGCGATTTGCCTGTTTTTTATGATGTATCCCATCATGGTAAAAATTGACTTTACCCAGGCAGTCAACGCCCTTCGTACTCCCAAACCTGTGTTTCTAACCTTAGTGGTGAATTGGTTAATTAAACCTTTCACAATGGTCGTATTTGCTCAATTCTTTTTAGGCTGGTTATTTCGTCCGCTTTTAACAGGAACAGAACTGATCCGAGGGCAAGAAGTTGTATTAGCTAACTCCTATATTGCCGGGGCGATTTTATTAGGAATTGCTCCTTGTACCGCCATGGTTTTAATGTGGGGTTATCTGTGTTATGGTAATCAAGGTCATACTTTAGTTATGGTGGCAGTTAATTCCTTAGCGATGCTATTTTTATATGCACCGTTAGGGCGTTGGTTATTAGCAGCCAATGATTTAACCGTTCCTTGGCTAACGATTTTTTTATCCGTTTTAATTTATGTTGGCTTACCTTTAGCGGCGGGAATGTATAGCCGATATTGGATCTTTAAAAACAAGGGTAAACAATGGTTTGAACAAAAGTTTCTGCATTATTTAAGCCCAATTGCTATCTCGGCACTATTAATTACTTTGGTGTTACTATTTGCATTCAAAGGAGAATTAATTGTTAATAATCCTCTGCATATTGTGTTGATTGCAGTTCCATTATTCATCCAAACTAATTTTATCTTTCTAATTAGCTATGTAGCGGGTTTAAAATTAAAATTGTCCTATGAAGATGCAGCACCCGCCGCATTAATTGGAGCGAGTAATCATTTTGAAGTCGCGATCGCAACCGCCGTTACATTATTTGGTTTAAATTCCGGTGCTGCTTTAGCAACAGTTGTGGGGGTATTAATTGAAGTTCCTGTAATGTTAATGTTGGTGGAAATTTGTAAAAAAACAGCTTTTTGGTTTCCCAGAGAACCAGAAAAAGCGACTTTACTTGATCCTCGTTGCTTAAAGGTCTAAATCAATGAGTCAGTTTGATCATCCACCCCGAATTTTGTTTTTATACGGTTCTTTGCGAGAGCGTTCCTATAGTCGTTTATTAGCAGAAGAAGCCGCCCGAATCATACAAGAATTCGGTGCAGAAGTCCGATTTTTTAACCCACGAGAATTGCCGATTTATGGAAGTGTACCGGATACTCACCCTAAAGTTCAGGAGTTACGTGAACTCAGTTTGTGGTCTGAAGGACAAGTTTGGTCAAGTCCAGAATTGCATGGTCAAATCAGTGGAATTATGAAAAATCAAATTGATTGGATTCCCTTGAATATTGGCGCCGTTAGACCCACTCAGGGAAGAACATTAGCGGTGATGCAGGTGAGTGGAGGTTCCCAGTCTTTTAATGCTGTTAATACCCTGCGAATTTTAGGGCGTTGGATGCGGATGTTTACTATTCCTAATCAGTCTTCGGTGGCTAAAGCTTACCAAGAATTTAACGAAGACGGAACCATGAAGGATTCTCCGTATCGAGATCGGGTTATTGATGTTATGGAGGAGCTTTATAAATTCACATTGTTACTTCGAGATCAAGTTGATTATCTCACCGACCGTTACAGTGAACGCAAAGAAAAAGGGCTTCAGGAAACCCTAAGTGAGATGGGGAAAACGATTAACAAAGTTGATCTTCATCGGATCTAAACCCTTGAGATTTTCGAGTTTTTAACCTTTATAAATTAGGAGATTAAACATGAAAAAAGTAATGTTTGTTTGTAAAAGAAATTCTTGCCGTTCTCAAATGGCGGAAGGATTTGCTAGAACATTAGGAGCCGGAAAAATCGCCGTTACCAGTTCCGGTTTAGAAGCGAGTCGGGTTCATCCTACTGCAATTCAAGTGATGGATGAAATTGGGATTGATATTAGCAATCAAACTTCTAACCCCTTAAGTGATTTTCAAGCGGAAGAGTATGATGCGGTGATTTCTCTGTGTGGTTGTGGTGTGAATTTACCCGAAGATTGGGTCACTCAAGAAGTTTTTGAAGATTGGCAATTAGATGATCCCGACGGACAACCGTTAGAAACGTTTCATCGGGTGAGAGATGAAATTAAACAACGAGTTGAACGGTTAATTAACGCTTTAAGCTAAAAATACCATCTGGAATTAAAGATCAGATGCCATCATTGAACCTGATTCTAATTCAAAGCACTACTATAGGATTCGATGGCATAATCTCGAAATCGTTCTAAATCTTTTTGAATGGTTGATTCTACAATTCCACCCAAAAACAAATTATCCATAACTTGCCCTAAAATTCCTGGGATAGCATAAGAAACCGTTAATTTAACAATACTACTGCCATGACGATCATAAAACCGAATTGCGCCTCGATTCGGTAAACCATCGACAGATTCCCATTGAATAATTTGATGAGGAATTTGTTTCAAAATCCTTGATAACCAACTAAATTGGAAATTACCTGTCGCTAATTTCCAACGAGACAACTCAGGATTCTCATCTAAAACTGTTACTGAATCAATCCATTTCATCCAACGAGGCATTTGTTCCAAATCTGACCACAGATTCCAAGAAACATCAATGGGAACCGGAACTTCAATTTGAACGCTATGTTCTAACCAATTAGCCATAATATTGAGTCGATGTAATGATTTTTTATGCTAAGGATTGAAAATAATACCCGGCTTTTTAGGGATTGCACAAAAGCAGATCAAGAATATAGCAATCCGCGCTGAGGTTGTCAGATTTGAGGGTAGGAGTTGGGTTTCCTAACCCTGTTTGCTCCTAGTTTGGGAGACCCAACTCCTACTGGTTTTGATCACAAATCATTTAGACTTGCTATATTAATCTTAAAAAAGATCTATAGCAAGTCTACATAGGTTGTAATCACCTCTATGACTAAAACCCTTACCGTAGTAGGGGGAATTCATGAATTGCCCCTACCACAAATCAAATAGGATTGCTATAGATCTGGGTGTAAGTACACCCCACCCTATTTGTACAACAGATTAAGATTCGTGATATCTCCTAATTTTATCTCAAATCTTGATCACAAACCGGATTTCTTTGATCCCTCTCAATTTTTAAACAACTACTGCAGAAGGTTTAACCCCAGGAAAGCTATTTTCTAATATGGCTTTAGCAGCTTGTCGCCCTGAAATAGTAGCTCCTTCCATACTATCAATATAATCCTGTTGCGTGTAACTTCCCGCTAAAAAGAAGTTAGCAACGGGGGTTTTTTGACTCGGACGATAGGCATCCATTCCGGGTGCTTCTCGATATAAAGATTGTGCTAATTTCACCACACTATACCAAGTCATATTCAGTTCCCGTGAACTAGGGAATAAATCGTGAACTTGTTTGAGAACATGGTGAGCAATTTCTTCGTTATTTTGTTTAATAAACGGATCACCGGGTGTTAACACTAACTGCAATAAAGATCCCTGTCCTTCTCGATAATAATCCGCCGGACTAGATAACGCTAAATCGGAAAAACAAGAGAAATCCGCATCGGCTGTATATAATAAATTATCAATGCCCGCAGCTTCTTTCAGTTGTTGGCGTTTTGCCGGATCATTTAATTCTGTCACCCAACCATCAAAACGCAGTTGAACTGTAGCAACGGGAACCGCTTCTAATTTATAAATATTGTCAAATTCTGACCATTTGCGCCAAGCCGCCGGAATCATTTTTTGTACACCTGGAACATCCCCAGCGCAAACATAAGCATCTGCAACAATGGTTTCTTCTGTATCCCCTTTTGCCACGATCATTCCGGTGACATAGGTTTTTCCGTCAATTTCCTCAAATTTAAGTTCTCGAACTCGACGCCGGGTGTGAATTTTTGCTCCCCGTTCTTGTAAATAATTAACAATGGGTTTATGCAAATATTCTGCTGGAGATCCTTCTAACATTCGCAGCACAGATGCCTCTGTTTTTGCGGCAAAAAATTGGAAAATCGTTAACATACAGCGAGCGGAAATATTCTCAGTATCGATAAATCCTAACGCATAGGCAATGGGGTTCCACATTCGTTTTAAACTGCCTTCAGAACCGCCATGACTGCGAAACCAATCAGCAAAACTCACTCGATCTAATTCTCGAATCGTTTTCATCGCACCTTCAAAGTCTACCAACCCGCGAACAATGGGACTGGTTCCTAATGCAATGGCATTTTGAAGTTTATCAATGACCGAAAGTTGGGAGGTGGTAAAAAAGGCTTTTAACCCGTTAAACGGTGCCCCAGTAATGAAGCGAAAGTCTAAGCTTCCGGTCTGTCCTCCTTTGTTAACAAAAATGTGGGTATGATCTTTTAAGCGGAGGTTATCAATGGCTCCCACTTTCCGCATCAGTTCAAATAAGTTATAGTAGCAGCCAAAAAAGACGTGCAACCCCATTTCGATATGATTACCATCGGGGTCTACCCAACTGCTAACCTTTCCGCCGACAAAGGGACGGGATTCAAAAATTTCAACTTCGTGTCCGGCATCTACGAGGTCTATTGCCGTAGCCATGCCTGCTAAACCTGCTCCTGCGATCGCAACCCGCATTTGTTAGACTGCCCTTTTCCTTAACCGTTTGTTTACAGATTGTAACAAAAAGCGGGAATATTCAAAAGAAACTCAAGAAACTCGGTTTCTGGAGGGATTTACACTCTTGTCCTCCCATTAATCTAGGGACTGTCATCCCCAAAACCGAGTTTTTTCTGTGAATAATAGCGATCGCTCTTGAGTTTTTTCAGTATTATTGCTTGATGCGAATTTGTTCTCTGGAGTTGATCACTTCTGTAAAATAGTTTTCAATTAACTGGGGATCAAGATTAATAATTCCCTGGGAACCAAACCAACGATTAACAATTGCAACAGAACTGGCTTCTCCCTCCAGATAACCCTGCATCAGTCGAACAATTGTATAGTTCACAATATCTAAAAACTTAGAGTTATTTTCAGGAACCATACAAGCAATGCCTTCTCGATTATAGGGTTGAGCCGGAGTGGTGGTAAAAGCATCTGGTTGATTCACGGTTTGACGATACCCTTCAAGTGCAATTACATCCGCCGCCAGAGCATCAATTCGTCCCGAAGATACGGCTTGAAATCCTTCTTCTAAAGTAGAAATTTGAACAAAGGTTGCATCCGGTTGAACGAATTTAATCACCTGTTCTGCAATAGTTTGAGGTAATACCCCAATGCGTTTTCCCTTCAAAGAATCAGGGGTTCCTAAACCACTGCCTGATTTAGATAAGATTTTTGTGCCTCCTCTTGCCATGGGCAAAGAAAAATCAACAAATACATCTCGATCCCAAGTAAACCCAATATTACACGCTAAATCAATTTCACCATTCGCAACTTTTGGAATCCAATCTTGAGGAGTTACAACCACAAAGTCAACTTGAATTGATCGTCCTAACTGTTCTTCAACTCGTTTTTTAATTAAATTCACAAGATCAACGGAATAACCGACTAATTCTCCTTGATCATTCACATAGGATAAGGGCACAGCTTCAGTTAACATTCCAACGGTTAAAGTTCCTGTCCTTGCCGTCCGTTCTAACACCGTTTCTGCATGGCTAGTTAAAGAACAACCTAACGTTAATCCGACTGCCATTAATAAACTCAAAAAAGTTTTTTTTAGCATTGATAGTCCTTATACTTTTTGTAGGTTCGTTTTATAGACAGAGAAGAATCGATGATAGCAAAATCTTTTAAGCTATTATACATTTTAGATGATATAATCAATAGCAGTTTGATCTTAAAATATAAAGATTTATTGCAGTAGCGTGCAAACCTTACATGAACATTCAAACAACAACTGGATTAGTCGGTTTTCTCTTATCTCTTTCTGTTCTCAACCTAACGGTTGCAGAAGCTAAAACCTCCCATCCACTCTCCAAGGATTCAGCTAACACCATTGAACAACGGTTGTCTCGCCTGTCTGCTACCATTAAAGCCCAGGAAGAACAACAATCTGAATCAATCCAAACACGACCCCAAGATACCCGGATCGCATTGGGTTGGGGCGATGGTAGTGGCAGAGATTGGGTCAATGGTCGTGGAGGCGGCGGTTGGGCTGATGGTAGTGGTAGAGATTGGGTCAATGGTCGTGGAGGCGGTCGTTGGGCGGATGGAGGCGGTTTCTTAAATCGTTACTAAAGCTGAGGCGTTAACTTCAGTCCTCATACCCTGAACAGGTATTTTGGGCATAGGGGTGAGGGAATCTTGCCCCTATCGGTGATCTCAAAATAACTCAAGACTTCTTTTTTTATTTTTAGTTATGCTTTCCCCCGATTTTAAGATTGCTGATTTTGGGCCGATTAATTTAGTCGTGATTCAAACCACTTCTTTCTGTAATTTAGACTGTGATTATTGTTATTTACCGAATCGAGAACAAAAGCATCAATTATCCTTAGATTTAATCCCAGCGATTTTTAAAACCATTCTCACAAGTCCATTTGTACAGCATGATTTTACAGTTTGTTGGCACGCAGGAGAACCTTTAGCCGTTCCAATTTCCTTTTATGAATCTGCATTTCAATTAATAGAAGAATCTAGCAAAAAATTTAATACAAAATCTCATAGAATTTGGCAATCAATTCAAACTAATGGAACATTAATTAATCAAAAATGGTGTGATTTATTTAAAAAACATGATGTTTTAGTCGGTGTTAGTCTTGATGGCCCTGATTTTATTCATGATACCCACCGTCAAACTCGGAAAGGAACCGGAAGTCATAAGAGTACCATGCGAGGTATTTCATTATTACAAAAAAATGATATTTCAGTTCATATTATTGCGGTAATTACAGAACAATCCTTAGATTATCCCGATGAAATCTTTAACTTCTTTATGGATAATAACCTCACCCATGTGGGGTTTAATTTTGAAGAAACAGAAGGGATTCATCAATCTTCTTCTCTAGCCAACCGAAAACTTGAAGCGCGATATCAAGCTTTTATTAAACGAATGTGGGATTTAACAGCCCAAAGTCAAGGAGAATTTAAAATCCGAGAATTTGAAAACCTTTGTAATGTTATCTATAATGATTGTCGTCTGCATCAAACGGATATGAATGCTCCCTTTGTGATTGTCAGCTTTGATCATCAAGGCAATTTTTCTACTTTTGATCCCGAATTATTAGCGGTCAAAACAAAAGATTATGGAGATTTTATTTTAGGTCATGTCTTAACAGATAGTTTAGAATCCGTTTGTTATACGGAAAAATTCCAGAACATTTATCAAGACATGAAAGCCGGGGTAGAGCAATGTCAACAAACCTGTCAATATTTTGGGGTTTGTGGAGGTGGCGCAGGAAGTAACAAATATTGGGAAAATGGAACGTTTAATTCTACCGAAACCCATGCCTGTCGCTATCGCATTCAAATGATTACTGATCGGATTTTAGAGGAATTAGAAAAAATTTATCATCTTTCATAAAAATAATAAAATTGCCCTAAAATCAGAACGAAAGCGATCGCAATATTTACAAAACAGTTACGAAAAATAGGGATTAATCCTGATGAATGATCAGGTTAAAATCCATTCAACATCCATCAACATCTTAAAAAATTCAATAATTCTCGATTCACCCTTTGGGGAACTTCCTGTTGAATCCAGTGACCACAATCAGGAATTAATTGTAACTTAAAGGGTGCAGCAATCAATCGGTCTAAACCTTCAGTTAAATGATGACTTAAAAAAGAATCTTCTTTTCCCCATAATACCAAGGTCGGAGACAAAATTTTGCTGGGAGTTTTTGTCCAATTTAATAACCAATTTGGCGGCCAAAATAAATGACGATAATAATTAATTGCCGATTGTAATGCGCCCGGTTTTTCTAAAGCCGCTTCATAAATTTGAGTTTCTTCCGCACTAAAAGCTCCTTTACGGATGGCGTGTTCTCGTAACGCATTGGTGACAAATTCTTTTAAATTCTGTTGAATTAACCATTCAGGAATGCCCGGAACTTGAAAGGCAAAAACAAACCAACTGCGGCGAAGTTGATCTAAATTACTCACTAATTCTTGAACAAAGCGATGGGGGGGAGGAGCATTGAGAATCGCTAAACGGTTGAGAGATTGGGGAAACTTTTGAGCAAAGTGCCAGGCAATTAACCCGCCCCAATCATGCCCAACAAGATGAGCTTTGACATAGCCTAAACGTTCTATTAATCCGTGAATATCGGTACAGAGGGTATCTAAATCATAGCCACTTTCCGGTTTATCGGAATCGTTGTAGCCGCGTAAATCCGGCACAACGACTTTAAAATAACGGGCTAGGGCTGGAATTTGATAGCGCCAAGCGTACCAAAATTCAGGAAACCCATGTAGGAGTATGACAAGTTCACCTTCGCCTTGAGTCACCGTGTGTAAGCGAATGTTGTTCGTTTCAACAAACAGATGTTGCCAATCTGATTCTAGTGTGGCCATAAACTCCAAGCTTGTTGCTCACCAGTGGGATGTTGACATCTTTAAGAATTTCCTCAAGGGATTGGAGCAATACTAAACAGTTGCTTCTGATTTCAGATTACCACTCACAGGCGGTGTCAAAGTCCCTCTTGAGATCATATCATCATGCCGACTAAACACGCTGGACAAGTTTGGGAGTCATGGCACAAACAGAAGTTGTTCCTCTGTAAACCATTAAGTTTGCTAATTCCTGCAACTGTTGAATGGCTTCAGCGCCTTCAAGTTTCATGAGTTCGCGATCATCGCGCATTTCCGTCCAGGTAATGCCATAGTCTGACACGAGAAACCGAATCAGATGATTTTCGCCTAAACTCACCATAAAGGAAGCGCTATTCATCTGACCGCCACAGGTATAGCAGGAAGCGAGATACCCCTGACGTTCTAGCACGGTAGCTAGAGCTTGGAGGTTCATTACCAAGTCCTGAACGAATTTGCGGTGTTGTTCTGCCAGTCTGAGAAACATAAATTGTCCTCCTATCACCACACCTAAGATTATTTTCAGAATGTAACATAATCTTAAGGTTTTGGTGCTGAAATATTAATCTTAGTCTGATCTCGCTAAATTGAAAAGAATACCTCCTAAGCATTAAAGTCTATAACGTTTTGAAGATTAATCAAACCTCTCTTCAAAGAAGGTATCTCGGAAAACAATACGGTTAAATTTTGCACAGTTTAGGGTTCTAACCGAGTTTAGATGCGGTTCTGCCAGGGATGAGTAGTCAAATCCACTCTAAACTATAAAAATATTTAATACTTGTTATAAGTAAAACCCTAGTTATGAGAGTGTCAATTTCCCGTTTCAGCAATCCGTTGTTGCTGAAGACAAGTTCAGATCAACCCCTGTTCCCTGGGATTTTAATCAATTTGCCACCATCCAAACCCAGGGCCAATAAACCGAATCGTAATCCAGACAACGACCAATAATCCAATCCCGATCCAACTCGCTTTAGTGGTAATTTCCATGAATTGTTGGCTTTGTTTTTTGGTAATGGGAAGCCAAGGGGAGACTTTTTCTTCTTGGCCATAACGTTCTCCCAGGCTTTCTTTTCGACGTTTTGCTTCACCCATATTCCGATACAAAAGTTAACATTAAATCTCATTTACTCAATTTTATTTTATTCTATTTATTGGCAAATGGCAGGATGACAACTGAAGAGTCGCTGCCAACTTAACGTTTGAATTGCAGCCGATGAATCAACCCGCCATCGCAACAGTTGAAATGCAGATTCACCGATTAAGGAAGATAAACCCAGAGCTTGTCTAGGGGCAAGGGTGGCTAACGCGATCGCATCTTCCACGCTACAGCAATTCCATTGAACTAAATTCTGCACCCCAGTTAATAGAGGTAAAGTGGTTCCCGCTAAGGTGCCATCAGGTAAACGGGCTGTTCCTTGTTTGACTTCAATTTCTCGTTCATCCCAAGGATAAACGCCATCGGGAAGCCCCAAAGGAGATAAGGCATCACTGACCAAGAATAGGGGAAAATCAGTCGTTTCTCTGCCCGACATTCTCAATAGTAACTTCACCATTAATGGGGAAACGTGCTGTCCGTCCGCAATTAAACCCAATTGCACCCCTGGGTGAATGAATGCAGCCCCTAATAAACCGGGTTCTCGATGGTGTAAACTCGGCATGGCATTAAAAGCATGAGTCACCATCTTTGCCCCCTGGTTAAACGCTTGTTCAGCTTGGGCTGCCGTAGCCTGTGAGTGACCTAAACTAACAATCATGCCTAATTTGGTCAAATGGGAAATCACGCTGCCTGTAGGGTCTAATTCCGGGGCTAGAGTCATGATTTTAACCAGATGACTGTAGTTTCCTAGTACCCGTTGTACGTGATCCAGGGTTAAAGGTAACAAATGTTCTTGGGGATGGGCGCCACGTTTACTCGGATTCAGAAACGGCCCTTCGAGATGAACGCCTAATAGTTTAGCAGTGGGTTGATGTGGGTCAACGGTTTGCATAAATTCGGCTATTGTTGCCAGCGATCGCTGAATTTTATCAATGGAAGTGGTAACAATTGTTGGCATAAAACCATCGATTCCTTGTTGCCATAAATATTGACAAATTTCTGTTAATTTCAGGAGATGCTGGGGTTCTAAATCAGGAAAAGCTAATCCTAACGCGCCATTAATTTGTAAATCAATTCCGCCAAGGGATAACCAATCTCCTTGTAAATCTAATAGTTCAATTTCTGTTGAAGATAACCGTTGATCACGATCCGTCATCGGTTGAATGGCATGAATTTGACCTTGACGAATTAAAACTTGTTGTAAATTTTTGGTTCCTGGGAGACGGACATTGATAATATCGAGATGAGCAGCATTCTGCTGTTGTATTGTTGTCATAAGGAATGGTTTTTAGCTTTGGACTCTACATCATTATTTCCTAACTCTACTCCTCCTGTGGTCGGGATTATCATGGGAAGCGATTCAGATTTACCCACCATGAGTGCGGCGATCGCTGTTTGTGAAGAATTTAATCTCCCCCATGAGGTCGCCATTGTTTCAGCCCATCGGACTCCAGACCGAATGTTTGACTATGCAAAAACCGCCCATTTACGAGGCTTAAAAGTAATTATTGCGGGTGCTGGAGGCGCTGCCCATTTACCCGGAATGGTAGCATCTTTAACCCCGCTTCCGGTGATTGGGGTTCCTGTGACTACTCGCACGTTACAGGGGGTCGATTCTCTCTATTCTATTGTGCAGATGCCTGCGGGAATTCCGGTGGCAACCGTAGCCATTGGAAATGCTAAAAATGCGGGTTTATTGGCGGTACAAATTTTAGCCAGTCATGATCCTGAATTGTTACAAAAGGTTTTAGATTATCGAGAAAATCTCAAGCAATCTGTTTTGGAAAAACAAAGCCGTTTAGAACAGGTGGGCTATGAACAATATTAATATTTAATAGTAAAAAAGTTGTTTTCAGTCGGGTGAGGTGCAACTTTTTTTATTAATTAAATAGATTTTCTGAATCAAAACAGTTGAGTACAAAATGAATCAAATCCTCTTTAATAATTTTGCTATCTTAAATGAAACCTAATTTTTCCTACTGCGATGACAACAATACTTCCTACTGAACAACCCCTAACAACTTTACCGGATCACACTCAACTCCCTGACTCAGACGGAACATTTGTGAAAAACTTTCAAGAACACCCGCAAAGTATTTTACTGACGGACTCGATTAACCCAATTTTGCAAAATATTCATCCTGATGGATATTATTGTATGGGTCAAGATAGTGGGATTTATTGGAGAATTACTGACCCACCACAACGGGGTGCAGAAGCGCCAGATTGGTTTTATGTTCCTAATGTTCCTCCTAGTTTAAACGGTCAAATGCGCCGTTCTTATGTGCTTTGGCAAGAATATGTTGCTCCTTTAATTATTTTAGAATTTGTCTCTGGGGATGGTTCAGAAGAACGGGATAAAACTTCGTTATGGACGGCTGAAACTGAAGGCAAAAAACCGGGTAAATTTTGGATTTATGAGCAAGTCATCCGTCCAGCATTCTATGGAATTTATGAAGTTGAGAAAGCGAGTGTTGAAGTGTACCATTTAATTGAAAATCGCTTTGAACTGCTTCCCCCAAATGAACGCGGACACTACCTCATTCCTGCTTTAAATGTAGAATTAGGAATTTGGCAAGGTCAATATCAAAATGTACAATTACCTTGGTTACGCTGGTGGGATAGTCAGGGGAATTTATTATTAACCGGGGATGAACGAGCGGAAATTGAACGTCAACGGGCAGAAACTGAACGTCAACGGGCGGAAATTGAACATCAACGGGCAGAAATTGAACATCAACGGGCAGAAAAGTTAGCTGCACAATTACGAGCATTAGGAATTACACCCGAAGATTGATTATTGATAGTTTTTGGTTCCCTGGTAGAGCCAGGGAATACTTTTTTATAGGCTCTGCCTTTAATTAATAATAGTTACAGGAGGCAGAGCTTCTTCAATAGGGTTTCCAGCAGGGCTGTTTCATTTTCGAGAGCGAATTTGTATGACCTCTCCCCCTAACCCCCTCTCCTGCAAGGAGAGGGGGGACTAATTATTACTATTAAACATCAAAAATCATTAATTACTCCCCCTTCCCTAATAGGGAAGGGGGTTGGGGGGTTAGGTCACAAAGGTTTTTGAGAGAGAATGAAACAGCCCTGGGGTTTCCAGGTAGAAACTAGATGCAGATTAAAGTCGTTTGAGTAAAATTCCCGTTTGCCAATAATACGCTTCTCGTTTAACCGCTAAGGTTTGGAAAAAGGGTTTCCATTTTTCTTGAAAATAATCTAAATCATAGAAAACCAAAGAACGGGTATCTCGTCCCAAGGTAAACATCCCGAAATCTTGATTGATATAGTTAAAATAGTTTTCAATACAAGCTTGTTTTTGTTCTTGGAGCCAAATATTATTCTTAGAAAGCCATAATTCAGGGAAATCTTTAATTTTCTCAAAAATATAACGTTCTTGAATTGTAATAAAAGCCAGTCCTCCGGGTTTTAAAATGCGTCGAAGTTCTAACAGCCAAGCATCTGCTAAATCATCAATATGGGTAAACACTGACCCTGCATAAATTAAATCAAAATAGCGGTCTTCAAAGGGTAAATGGGGCATGGTTGTACCCACAAAAAAATGAAAGGGAGGGCTCATATTTTGCTGACACCAAGCAATACAATCAGCGTTAATATCTGTTCCCCATAGTTCACAAATCTCTGATAAATCTGCTAATTCCCGTAAAATCCGACCGGATGCACAACCAAAATCTAAAATTCGGCTTCCAGTTTTGATAAAATATCCGCTTTCTCGCAAGACATTAAGCATGATCTGAACTTGAGTTTTTCCAGAGTTGAGATACTTTTCCTCGTTTTCTGTAAAAACTAACATGATTTCCTGGGGAGGAACTGGAAATTGCCATTTTCCGGTTTGGGGATTTTTACCAGAAGAAATTGGTTTAGCTAAAATATAAGAGGGTGCTTGTCCCGATGTGGGATAATATTTTAACCAATCAATAGGTTCTAATTGATGTGATGATTCGGTAGCTGCATCAACAGAAGAAACTGTCTGGAGTTCATGGAGTTTTTGTTCCGCTTCAATATGATTAGGTTGTAATTTTAAAATAGTTTCAAAACAAGCGATCGCATCTGTTTTTTGTTCTAAATTGAGATAAGCTAAACCCAAGCTATAATAACAGGAAATTTCTGTAGAACTTAATTCTAAGGCTTGTTGATAGGCGACAATTGCATCTTGCCATCGATTTAACTGGGATAAAGCATCTCCTAAGTTTTTATAAGACCAAAAGAAATCTGATTTAATTTGATTTGCTTTCGTATAAATTTCAACGGCTTCTTGCCATCGGTTTAACTGGCATAAAGCATCCCCTAAATTGATATAAGACCAAAAGAAACTTGGATCAATTGCAATGGCTTGTTGACAAACTGGAATAACTTCTTCCCAGCGTTCTAAATGAATTAATGCGTTACTTAAACCAACATAAGACCAAAAGAAATCCGGTTTCAATTCAATCGAACGATGATAAATAGGAACAACATCTTCCCACCGTTCCAAGGTGGTTAATAATTCCCCTAATTTTTGATAAACTCCCCAATAGTTCGGATCTAATTGACGAGCTTTTTCATAACTAGAAACCGCTTTTTCCCATTTTTGGGTTTGACTCAAACATTCTCCTAAACTATTATAAACCCAAAAACAGTTAGGATCTAATTCACAGGCTTTTTCATAAATCAGAATCGCTTCTTCCCATCGTTTTAATTGAATTAAAGCTTCTCCTAAATTATTATAAGCCCAAAACTCATTAGAAGTTAATTCAATAACTTTTTGATAGGCGGTTACGGCTTGCTCAAATTGTTCGGTTTTTAAAGAAAAATAGCCTATTCTTTGATAAGGTAAGAGTAAGTTCGGTTCAATATCAATGATTTGTTGATAACAAGCGATCGCTGCGCTAAATTCTCCCTTTTCCTCGTGTTGAAGTGCCTGTTGATGTAATTCACTAATCAGTGAGATATAGGGATGATTAGATTGGGACAGGAGTATACTATCTTCTGAGTTAGATAAGGTCATATTTTTACCGATAAATTGTTGCAATGGGTACGTTTTTCTATTTTATCAATAAATCGTTCTATCTGCTTCCTTCAAAAAAGGTCTAAAGGATACCATTTTTTTCGCTTTTCTGATTCATTATCTTCCACCTACATTAATGTTTTGTACCCGCACAGGAACACAAGCATGACTCATTTGAGCAATTTGTAAAGGTTCTCCTTTTCCACAAATATTAGTCCCACATTGTTGCCATTCTGAAGCAGGGCCAATGGCATCTACTTGGTTCCAAAAATCTGTTGTCATGGCGTGATAAGTTACATCTTTTAACATTCCGATAATTCTGCCATTTTTAATTTGCCAAAAACTATCACCCCCAAATTGAAAATTTCGGCGTTGTTGATCAATTGAAAAACTACCAATTCCATCAATTAAAATCCCGTCTTTAGTATCAGCAATCATTTCGGATAATGTTGCGGTATGGCTTCCTCCCCTTGGCCCTGGTTCTAATCCTAAATTGGGAATTCTCACCATCGGTAAACTTGACCAACTATCCGCAAAAGCACAACCATTACTACTCGAACGTCCTAAACGATAAGCTGTTTCTCGGTCAGTTAAATAATCGACTAAAATTCCATCTTTAATAACATACCATTCTTGAGCGGGAACTCCTTCATCATCATAACCCAAGGTGCTACGTCCGCACGGTTGGGTGCGATCGCATTTAAAATTAACCCAAGGTGCTGCATATTGCAATTTTCCTAATTGATCTGTTGTGGCGAAACTCGTTCCAGCAAAATTAGATTCATAGCCATAAACGCGATCTAATTCTGTTGGATGACCGACGGATTCATGAATGGTTAAATAAAGATTACTAGGCTTTAAAATTAACGTCGTTTGAATGCCTGATGGCCCTTTAGGAGCATAAACTTTTTCAATGGCTTCTTCTGCAACCCGTTCAATTTGACTGAGTAAATCAGTTTGAGCAATATGTTCATAGCCAATATTTAAGGGAAGACGTTCATAACTGCGACTTTGAGCATCTCCATTGGCAACTGCTGTACAACGATATCCACTATAACTGCGATAAATCGTTTGTTCAATTAATGATCCTTCCGTTGAAGCAAAGAGTTTATTTTCTAAGTTAAATTGCAACGAGGAACTGGCTTTTATAATCCCCTGTTTTTCATACTGAAGTAAACGGTCATTAATCGTTAATAATAAATCGGCTTTTTCTGAAATAGAGATGGAAAATGGATCAATTTTAATGGGGGTAATATAGGTATCTTGATACGCTTGTACTGGAACTAAACGGACAGGATTTTGTTGACATAAACGGCTGGCTTTGGCAATTCCTACTGCTAAATTAACCACCCGAATTAACTCTTCAGGGGTTTGGCGGTGACTCGCAGCAAATCCCCAAGCACCGTTCAGCAGAACTCGAACTCCAAAACCTGATTCTTGATGATCTGTTAACTTACTTAATGAGCGATTATTGGCGGAAAGGGTTTGATTTCGATAGGTACAAAAACGAATATCTCCAGATTCACATCCAGCTTGATGAATTAAATCAATGGCTTGGGAAGCTAAATCGTAAATGATAGGTTTTATTAGCATTTTTACCATATTTTTTGAATGAAATAAAGAAGGGATAATTAACGTTTTTTAAAAAAGTTATGAACAATTTTAAGGAGATTTAGAAATGGTGGAAGGCATTACTTAGCAGTGGCAGGAGGTGTTTTAGAGGGGGATTCAGGAGATGTTTTAGAGGGTTGTGATTTAAGGGCAATAATTTTATCCTTTTTCATTTGATCTAGCACAACTTCACTAATAATATTAGCACCATGAGAGGTAAAATGAACCCCATCATTAATTTTAACAGATCGACGTTTACCCGATTTATCGGCAACAACGGCTAGATATTTTCCTCCCGATGTAAAGGTGTCCCAGGTGGAGATATATTTGATTTTGGGGTGCGCTTGACTGACATTTTGATAGATTTTATTCAAAACAGTAAAAATCTGATTATAACGAGGTTTTCTTGACATGGGTTGACCCACCCAGTAAACTTTTCTTACAGGAGAAGCTGAGAGTAATTTAGCATAGCGTTCAACTCGATCTTGATAAGCTTGTTCCCATCCTTTGCTTAACAGTCGTTGATAACGTCCGTTTTGATCGATAATATCTTGACCATCATTCCCCCCAAATAAAATAACAACAACATCGGGTTTATAACTTTTGATCAAGGTTGTTGTGCGATTATACCAATTATAATAATCAATTCGATTGAGTCCACTGGAAACTTTATAATCTAATTTTGTATGATTAATTTGATGGGTTTTGCGAAGATTTGACTGAAGTTTAACGCCTAAATCAAACATAATAGAATCCCCAACAAATAAAAAGCGAGTATAAGGTTTTTCAACGGTTGGTTTAGGTTGAGTTGGAGGAGAAATGGCTTTTTGAGCAGGAGTAGAAACAGGTATTTTGCTCAGTTGAGTATGAGGAGAAGTAATGGGTTTTTGAGGAGAAGAAACAGGCGTTTTGCTGGGTTGAGGGTTAGGAGAAGCAATGGTTTTTTGTTGAGGCGGAATGGTTACAGGATTGACTGTTGCAACTTCTGTGGGAGGAGAAGATTGATCTAAGTTAATTTCTTTAATTTGGTTCCAAAAGGCTTGTTCACTTTGGCGGAATTCGTCTAATTTTAACTGTTGTGCAGCTTGTTTTAAGGGGGGTTGCAGAAAGGAACTAGAGGCAATACTTTTGAGAAATAAGGAAAAATTGGAAAAAATTAAGGTCAAACTGACTAAACAGACTAACAGCAAAAATTCTCGATCTTTCATCGGGGATTAAAAATTAAAATAAATAAAGGGGGGAACGCTATTAGGGCCAAGCATAAGAATAGAATACACAAATCCAGAAATTAAAACAACCCTAAAAAAGATATTTTTTAAAGACAATAAGCGAATTAATGTTAACGTAATTGCTTCTCCATAAAAATTAATCAAAACTAAAATCATAAAAATCACGAGGTAAAGCTGCCATACATTAAATTGGATGATCTGAACCGGAGAATTCCAAATCCCTTGGATAAAATTCAACGCTGTTTCTATATTAGGAGATTGGAAGAAAATCCAAGTCACCGTGACAAATCCAAAGGTTAATCCCCAATTCAAAATCTGGATTAAAACTGATAAAATAGAATTTTGAGGTTGATTAATTTTAGGAAATATTTCTTCTTTAAAATAATGATTAATTCCTAATCCTAACCCATGAAGTCCTCCCCAAACAATAAAGTTTAATCCAGCACCATGCCAAAATCCTCCGATTAGAAAAGTTAAAAATATATTAAAATATTTTCGGATTTTTCCTCGTCGATTTCCCCCCAAGGGAATATAGAGATAATCTCTTAACCATTCCGATAAACTAATATGCCACCGATGCCAAAATTCTTGTAAACTAAAGGCACGATAGGGAGAGTTAAAGTTTTGAATGGGACGAAATCCAAATACACTAGAAATAGCATTCGATAAATCAGAATAGCCACTAAAATCAACGTAGATTAAACAGGAATAGGAAATAGCAGCTAAGATTAAATCCCAACGAGAGTAGGAATTTGGATCAGAAAACGGAAGTTGAGTAAAATTAAATAAAAAACTAGATAAGGTATATTTTTTAAATAGTCCTGATAAAATTAAGACAATCACTTCTTCTATTTTATAATTATATTTTTGAGAAGAATTGAGTTGTTTATAAAATTCTTTGGCGCGTGCAATTGGCCCCGCAGCAATTTGAGGAAAGTAACTAATATAAATAATATAATCAATCCATCGGGGAAATGCTAAGATTTTGCGATAACAATCAACGAGGTGAGAAATCATTCTGAAGGTATAGAATGAAACCCCAACTGGAACTAAAATCTCTAAAGGTTGAAAGTTGGAAACTGGGGGTAAAAAATCAAATATTGCTAAGAAACTATCAACAAAAAAATTATAATATTTAAACGTTCCTAAATATAAAATATTAAAAGTAATTCCCAAGATTAACCAGAATTTAGAGAATTTAGAGTTATTTTTTAAACCCCAAAGAATCCCATAATTGATTCCAATGCTAATTAACAACCCACTTAAGAAATTCAACCCCCAAAAGAAGTAAAATATTAAATTAACTAACAGTAAAAAAGGTTTATATAAATTAACTTGCTTCTTTAAAGAAATTCCTAAACTAAAGGTAAGAATAAAGAAAATCAGAAAGGAATAAGTAGGAAATAACATGGAAAAAATGTTGTTTTTGGATTAGGGTTAACACTTTTCTATTGTTCCTTAACGTCAATTGTGCCCAGTGCCGATTTTTTGAGTTCGACAGAACTCAAACGATCGCTCTTACTTGACTCTGTGAATTCCAACTCGGCAAAAATCCTGGGGTTTTCCAGCCTTTGTGTTTAGCCTATTCTAAAAATAAATTGGGGTCGGGTGCGCTGTCTCCAGTAGTAGAACTGGGTGCGGGTTCGGGTGCAGGTTCCGCGGCTGCGGGTTCGGGTGCAGGTGCGGGTGCGGGTTCTGCGGGTGCGGGTTCTGCGGGTGTGGAAGAATAATCCGAATAGCCAGCATCCGGGGCTGGATTAGAATAACCGCTATCGCCCGAATAGCTAGGTTCAGAATAATTAGAATAACCGCTATCGCCCGAATCACCTGAATTGTTATAATAGGACTCTTCAGACACCAAGCGAGTTTGTTCTACAGGAGCTTGTTCTGCTGCAATTGCGGCATCTCGTTCCGCTGCCCAACTTGCGATCGCCCCTTGCGCTTCAGAATATAAAGCCCGACCATAACCAATTTGAGACGCTTCTGCAATCGCCCCACTCAGATTTCCCTTCTCAGCCAAATCATAAGCTCGATTCAAAATCGGTCGATCTTCCGCCGTTTGAACTTGAGCCACCCAACCGGAAATTTTATCTCGTGCTGGCTTATACAAAGCTCGACCAGAGCTAATTTTAGACGCTTTATCAATCGCCGCACTGAGGTTTCCTTGTTTGGCTAACGCTAAGGCTTCATTGAGAATCGGTTGATCCTCAATCATTTCTATCCGTTTTGTCCATTCAGCAATTAACGTTTGAGCTTCAACCCGTAACGGACGTCCCAACGCCACTTGACGCGCTTGCTGGACGGCGGTTTGGAAGCCATCTAGGGTTTGGGTTTCAGCTAAGCGTCGGGCTAAAGCAAGATAAGGTTGATCTTCTAAGCGTTGAATTTCCTTGCGCCAATGAGCCACCAAGGTTTGAGCATGAACTCGCCGAGGTTGTTGAGGTGTAATCATTTGAGCTTGATCAATCGCCAGTTGTAACGTCAAGGGCGTCTGAAAACTTGCCACCAAAGTCGCTAACTGCAAATTCATCAAATCTTGAATTTGTCCTGAGACTTCCTCGGTTTTCACTTGGGCTTCCTCATAGGGCGGGCGATAATTGCCCATTTGCTCCAAAGCCGCTTGTCCTTCCCAAAGCAGCGCCATTTGTTGCCAAATCGGTTGACGATTAGCTTGATTCCAAGTTAGGGCTTTAATTTGACCCATTAAAATCAAATTTTGGGCTTCTGCATACAACGGAGAATAACTTGGAACTAAACTGGCAATTTCCGTTAAACCTTCTATATTTTTTTCCTTTAATTTTTTAGCCGATAAATCCAGTAACGACCGACTCCAATTTTTAATTTCTTTAACAGCCCCAGCATGAATATAAAGTTTTTGATTAATTTGATTCGCTAATGCAATCGCTTCAGCCAATTTTTCTGGGGTTTTTTCCTTGGCTAATTCCCGGGCTTCATTTAATCGTTGATTGCCTTGACGTTCCAAGCTTAAGCGATCCATAATTTCATTAAATCGCTTTTCGCTCCAATGACTATTATTTAATTGTGATAACCCTTGGGCATACTCAAAAGCTTTTGTCCAATCTAAAGCTTTCATTGCCATTAGAGCTTGATCATAAATTTTTTGCCCTTGATCCCAATTATTTTTCCATCCCTCAATGGCAATTTCCACCTGTTCATAGGCTGGGGTATTTTTCGGGACAATCTTCACAATTTCTAAAGCCGCTTTTAAATCCCCCTCCGTGTCAATTTTCTGTTTAGCAATTTCAATTAAAGCCTGTGACCATTGTTTCATTTTTTGTTGAGCGAGTCCCTGAAGGGGATGGTCAGCCGGCCAAGTTGCAATTAACGTAAAAGCTTGACGTAAGGGCTCAATTTTACCCGACTTTGTAGCGAGATCCGCACAATATAACCGTTCACTATCGGGAGACAAAGCCGAGATTTCTTCGCAGTTGGGAGCCGGAGGCATGGTTAATAACCACAAGAGCGCACCTGTTGCCGTTGTTCCAAACCCTAAAAAGATAATCAGCCACAAAAACGGCCAACCCCAAAACCAAGCCGGAAGTTTCAATGGAATGTGTTTCTGAACTATTGGTTTTTCCGCTACGGGTATTTCCAATGTGTTCTCCAATGGCGTCGAAGTGGAAACCTCCTCATTGAATTCCGATGGCGATAAGCGGGTTTGGTCAAATTGTGGTGTTGTCATTCCTTCAGCGTTCCTCATAATCGTGACTGCAGCCTAGCTCGAACTTGAAAGGTCGTTCCTGAATACTTAGGCGCACTTCCCACGCTAGTCTGAGAACCTGTGACCCTGCTGAACAAACCAAAGTCGAGTTTACAATGACTATTCCCTAACTTAATGGGACTAATCGTTATGGTTTGTCCTGCTGTCAGAGGAGATTTAGCCACTCTCAACCAGCAGGTCTGTCAAGGACAGAAAACAAACATTAAAATCATGGCAGATCTTAAACCAATCCCGCCCCTAAAGCAAGAAAAAATTTACAATCGTTGTTTCGGGAAAGGAATTCCCAGGCTACTGTGAAAGTCCTGTTGGGTTTTGGCACTCAGACGCCGAGACACTTGTTTAACGATATTTTTGAGTAAGGTATCCCCGGTTTTTTGAAGTAAAGATTTAGATTTAGTGCGGATAAATTTGGGAAATTGTACCCCAACAGCCAAATCTAAACGCCATTGTGCTCCAGTAATTGGGGTGGGACATTCACTCAATTCAATCCCCCGTTCACGACAAAACTCTTCCGTCGGTAAATCCACTAATTTCATTGTGGATTGAAAATCAACTTCATAACCCGGAGCGGTATAACCCGGTATGGGAACGGTGCGAATGCGATAAATTCCTTGATCATCCGGTGGGACTAATTCTAACCCAATTCGAGCTTCCACCAAATAGCCAAAAGCGCCAAATCGTCCGATTAATAAATCATAAGCATTATTTCCTAACGGTTGTGTTTTCATCGGTAACGCACACCGACAAAACCAACCGCTATGCTGACCTAAATATTCAGCGACGGTATCGAGATCGGCGAACATTTCCATACAGTCTTCAAAGTGACTATGAAACCACATGAGCTCTTGAGAATCTAGTTTGGCATCCGTTTCATCTTCGGCGTTGGGGAGAATCACAGAATCATCAATGGAGTTATATGATCCTCTTGAGGGTTGAGGTTCAGCGATATCGTACTGCATGATCTGTTCTCCTACGAGAGTTTTTTCCTATTTCCAGAATGCCCTGTCTGATCTTAAACCGCTACAATGAATATACGGAAATTTTGATGTTGTTTGTAAAACTTAACTACTACTGAGAAACATTTAACAGCATGAAAGCATTGGTCGCGGGTGCAACGGGAGAAACAGGACGCCGAATCGTCGCTGAATTAGTTAAGCGGGAAATCCCTGTCAAGGCGTTAGTTCGGAACATTGAAACGGCGCAACAAATTTTCCCACCAACGGTGGAATTAGTGACAGGAGATGTATTAAATCCTGATACTTTAGCCACCGCTATCCGAGATTGTACGGTTGTATTGTGTGCCACAGGTGCAAAACCCAGTTTTGATATCACCGGGCCCTACCAAGTGGATTATCAAGGGACAAAAAATTTAGTGGATGCGGCAAAATCGCAAGGAATTGAACATTTTGTTTTAGTTTCCTCTCTGTGTGTTTCCCAATTTTTCCACCCGTTAAATTTATTTTGGTTAATTTTGGTCTGGAAAAAACAAGGGGAAGAGTATCTGCAAAAAAGCGGTTTAACCTATACCATTGTGCGTCCTGGGGGGTTGAAAAATGAAGATAATAATGATAATATTGTTATGAAATCCGCCGATACTTTATTTGAAGGAAGTCTTCCTCGAACGAAAGTGGCTCAAGTTTGTGTAGAAGCTTTATTTAGTCAAGTGTCTCGCAATAAAATTGTTGAAATTGTGGCGAATTCAGAGGCTCCACAACAATCCTTTGAACAACTGTTTGCCAGTGTATTAAACTAATGGGAAGATCTCTAAGAAAAGACCAACTTCGTCGCCGAAAGCGACTGTTTTGGAGTGTTTTACTGTTGTTCGGTTTAACGTTTATTGGCGTCAGAAGTTGTCAAGGAAAATCTGAATTTCAACCCTTAATTGATCAACAGGTGGAAACCCAGTGGCCACCGTTGGTCATGCGGGGGGGTGATCCCTATATTCGGGCGTTGATGCGAACCATTTCCGCCAGCGAATCGAGTTATTCTGACCCCTATTATGTTTTATATGGGGGAAAATATGTCTCAAATTTAGATCGTCATCCTGATGAGTGTATTAAAATTGTTACAGGCCCCAACACAGGAAAATGTACCACCGCCGCTGGGCGCTATCAAATGTTAAAAACAACTTGGGATGAAAAAGCTGAACGCTACCATCCAAAACCGTCTCAATTTTGGTTTTGGCTTCCCTATAGTTTTGAACCAGAATATCAAGATGCGGTGGTTTATCGTTGGTTATTAGATGAAAAGTTTTGGGGTGCTAATATTTCCCAATTATTACGAGAAGATAGACTCGATGAAGTGTTGAAATTATTATCAGGAACCTGGACAAGTTTAGGGTATGGAATTGAAGATAATATGATCACGGGTGATCTACCCGAAATTTATAACCAAATTTTACAAAATGAACTCAATCACGAAAATGCTTCATTGTGGGTGAATCAAGACTCTCCTTAAAACTCTATAGCACGACTTGAACAGGGAACAGTAAGCAGTGAAAAGGGTTGAGGATTTAGAATTCTCCTAACTGTAATGCGGATTGCTATCTAGGGTCTGCTAAACTGATTACCTTCATTCAAACCCAACCCTAAATCCTACCACTGGGGATGAGATAATAATAGGGTTTCTGTCGCTTCTGCGTCCAAAGGTTTAGCAAACAAGTAACCTTGACCCAATTCACAACCCAAGAGTCGAAGTAAAGAGAGTTGTTCTGGAGTTTCAATTCCTTCAGCCACAACACTCATCCCTAAATGATGGGCGAGATTGAGAATGGCTTGAACAACTTCTAAATTTTTTTCCATGGAATCCAAACTGCTAACGAAGGAACGATCAATTTTAAGAATATCTAAAGGAAAACGATGTAAATAACTTAAGGAAGAATATCCGGTTCCAAAATCATCTAAACTTAACTGAATTTTTCGGGATTTTAGTTGTTCAAATAGCTGGGTTGCTAATTCAGGATTATCCATAATTGCACTTTCTGTAATTTCGAGTTTTAAATTTTCACTCTCTAACCCAAAATTTTCCAGAATCTGATCAATATGTTCAATTAAACCCGGTTGAGAAAACTGTTTGACGGATAAATTAACACTAATGCTAATATCAAAGATTTCTCCTCGTTCTTTGGCTTGGTCTTGCCAATATTTTAATTGACGACAAGATTGTTCTAAAACCCATAATCCCAAGGGAATAATTAAACCCGTTTCTTCGGCAATGGGAATAAAATGATCCGGTCGAACTAAGCCACGTTGGGGATGTTTCCAACGCACCAAGGTTTCTAAACTATTAATTCGACCTGTTAATAAGCAAATAATCGGTTGATAATAAACAATAAATTCTTGACGTTCAATCGCTCGTCGCAAATCATTTTCTAACTGTAAACGAGTTAAGGCGCGAGTGTGCATATCCCGATTAAAAACTTCATAACGGGCTTTTCCTAATGCTTTCGCTTGATACATGGCGGTATCTGCATCTCGTAATAAATGTTCTGGTTGTTGATAATCAACGGTTCCTAAAACAATGCCGATACTGGTATTAATAAAAACTTCGTGTTGATACAGTAAAAACGGTTGACTTAAAGCGTGTTGAATCGCTTGAGCTAAGAAGGTGGCTTCATCAATGGATTCAATTTGTTCTAACAAAACCGTAAATTCATCTCCTTCAAATCGTGCTAAGGTATAATGAGGATTAATACAAGCGGATAATCGTCTTGCGACTGCTTTTAACAATTGATCTCCCGCTAAATGACCTAACGAATCATTGACCATTTTAAAGTCATCACAATCGAGAAATAATACGGCAAATTGACAGTTAGGATGGGTATGGGTATACGCTAAAATAGCCATCAATCGTTCCATAAAATACACTCGATTGGGTAAACCCGTGAGTGCATCATGGGAAGCCATGTGCAGTAATCGTAAATTCGCTCGTTCGAGTTCTTTGGTTCGTTCTTTAACTCGTTGTTCCAGTTCAAAATTTAACTTTTGAATTTGCATTTTTGCAGCTTGTAAATTCAGTTGATTTTTAATTCTCGCTAAAACTTCTCTAATCTCAAAAGGTTTGGTAATATAGTCTACACCGCCCACTTCAAAGGCTTTAATTTTATCAAATACTTCGTTCAATGCACTTAAAAAAATCACAGGAATATCGCGGGTACGTTCTGAAGATTTCAATTGTTTACAAATATCATACCCGCTCATTTGAGGCATACGAATATCTAATAAAATTAAATCTGGTGGGTCAGTAATGGCTCCCATAATGGCGGCGGAACCATTAATGACACAACGAACATCGTACCCCTGTTCTGTTAACATTGCGGACAACAGATATAAATTATCCGGTGTATCATCCACAATCAAGATATTCGCAAGCGGGCTATCAGGTTGAGCATCATTCATTAGACAAGACAGTTATCAGTTATTAATGATCAGTTAATACTTTTGTGGTCATCTCTATAATCTCTTCAAATGCAAATTGATTGATTAGAGAACAGTAAGAAGTGAAAAAACTTCAGGATTCAAAAATGTCCTAACCCATCATGCGTAGTGCTATATATTCTTTTAAGTTTATTAAGCAAAATTAACAATAAAATCAATCGAGTTGATTGATAAAGTATACCCACCGTTTAACGTAAAATCTCACGAATCATCTGATTGGCTTGGGCTGCATAGCTTCCTCCAAATAAGTTAAAATGATTCAAAATATGGTAGAGATTGTAAAGCTTTTTCCGTTGTTCATAACCTGACTCTAAGGGAAAGATTTGATAATACCCTTGATAAAACGATGGCGGAAAACCACCGAATAATTCAGTCATCGCCAGATCAACTTCTCGATCTCCAAAATAAGTTGCAGGATCATAAATAACCGGTTCTCCCTCAGCCGTAACAGCAGCATTTCCTCCCCATAAATCGCCATGAACAATAGAGGGTTTCGGATCATGTCCAGCCAACAAATCTGGAATCAGATTCAGTAATTTTTCGGCTTGTTCAAAATGTCCTCCGCGTCGTTTAGCCAGTTTTAATTGATAGCCAATTCGATGTTCTTGCCAAAATTTTGCCCAATTTATTTCCCAAGTATTAATTTGAGGTGTTGAACCAATGGTATTATTAATACCCCATCCAAAATTTTCATAACCCGGTTCATTTTCTGGGGGAGTCCACCGATGTAATAACGCTAATTTTTGTCCCATTGCTTTCCAAGCTGAAGCTTGACTTTTTCCGCCTAAATTCAGCCATTCTAAAACCAAATAGGCAGAATTTCCCAAGATTCCCCAACAAATGGGTTGAGGAACTCGAATGGTTTGCGTTTTCCCAATCTGTTGAATGCCTAAAACTTCGGCTTCAAACATGGCAAATTCACAAGCTTGATTAAGTTTAATAAAATAATGGCTCTTGCCATTACTAATCTGATATCCTTGATTAATACATCCTCCACCAACGGATCGGCGATCGCTAATTTGAAACCGTTCTCCGGTGGCTTGACTAATCTGTTCTGCAATTTGATCCCACATCATACTTAAATTTTTTTGTTCTTATCATGATTGTATCAAATTTTAAAAAGTTCAGTCAATCGAGAGAGTCTCAATTCATTGTATACAGGATTTAAAATTTCTCAAATCCTCAAATTCAGAGTCCAGCTTGGGTTCAAGTTAAAACTCATTTGCCTCTACCCGTTATTTAAAGTTAACTATGTTATCCTAATCTTAGCTTAAAAATTGATAAATTATGCAGCGATATTTAAAAATTTTAACTTTATTTTGGCAAACAGCACTTGCGGCTGAACTGGAATATCGAATTAATTTTTTAATTTCTGCTATCACCAGTTTAGGAAGTTTAATCGGCAGTATCTTTAGTTTATCTTTATTTTATAGAACCGGATATAGTTTTGAAGGTTGGAGTTGGGAAGAATCCTTAATTGTTATGGGTATTTTTACAATTTTACAAGGTATTTCCACAACTTTTTTAGTTCCTAATTTAAACAAAATTGTCACTCATGTCCAAGATGGAACCTTAGATTTTATCTTACTTAAACCTCTCAGTAGTCAATTTTGGCTATCGACTCGAATGATCTCTCCTTGGGGAACTCCTGATTTAATTTTTGGCGTCTCAATTGTTGTTTATGAAGGCAGTAAACTAAACTTAAGCATTCAAGATTATTTGGATAGTTTATTGCCGTTGTTTTTTGGAATTATCAGTTTATATAGTATCTGGTTTATCTTAGGAGCCATGAGTATTTGGTTCGTTAAAATTTATAATGTAACTGAAGTATTACGGGGATTATTAGAAGCGGGACGATATCCAATGGTTGCTTATCCCCTCGCCTATCGTTTCTTTTTTACCTTTATTGTACCCGTTGCTTTTTTAACAACCATTCCCGCCGAATCAATTTTAAATCGAACTCAAATTTCTTGGGTTATCGGTTCAGGGTTCCTAGCTTTAGGATTATTAATTATTTCGGCAAAATTTTGGCGATTTGCCTTAAAATTCTATACCAGTGCTTCAAGTTAATTGGAAATTAAAATCGATGAAATTTACAGAAACCCTTTGGCAGTCCATTGAACCGATTTATGCTCAAATTTTATCCCATGCTTTTGTTCAAGGATTAACCGATGGTTCCTTAGATGAATCTGCCTTTAAATTTTATGTGATTCAAGATGCTTTATATTTACAAGATTTTGGTCGAGGATTAGCTATTTTAGGCACTAAAGCCGATGATGATGGATTTTTAATGTTTTGTGACCATGCTCGAAATGCAATTTTAGCAGAACGAAGTTTACATGAAAGTTTTTTTAAAACTTGGAATTTAAACCCCGAAACCGTTGATCAAACCCCTCCCGCACCTCATTGTTTATTATATACCTCCTATTTAATCCGAGTCGCTTTAACTCGTCCCTATTCAGAAGCAATAGCAGCCTTTTTACCCTGCTATTGGATTTATTTAAAAGTCGGTCAAGATTTAATGAAAAAAGGTTCCATTAATCCCTTATATCAACAATGGATTGATACCTATAGTAGTGATGAATTTGAAGCGATTGTACAATCGGTTTTAAACGTCACCAACACCATGGCTGCATCTCTCACCGAAAGTCAAAAAGCCGCCATGAAACACCATTTTATCCTCACCTCTAAAATGGAATATCTATTTTGGGATATGGGTTATCAGCAACAATCTTGGCTAATTTAATTAGCCAATAATGTCCATTAAATTAGCAATGGTAAACAGTAATTCAAAGGATTCTACAGGTTTAGCTAAATGAGCATCAAATCCAGCCGCAAATGCTTCTTGACGGTCTTCAGCTTTCGCATAAGCTGTTAATGCTAAAGCTGGAATTTTACCTCCAGCTTCTGGAGGTAACAAACGGATTTGACGCAATAATGAATAACCATCTCCTCCCGGCATTCCAATATCACTGACTAAGATCTGAAATGGAGATCTGCTACTCTTGGCTTTAAAAGTATTCAGTGCTTCTTCTGTACTCCCCACTGTCACGACCTCCGCTCCACAATTTTGTAAAATATGAGCGACAAAATCACGAGCATCAACTTCATCATCGACCACTAATATTCGCATTCCCTTTAATTTTAAACAGCTTTCTGCTATCAAATCATCATCCTTCATAAAATTTTCAAAATCATCATTTCCGTCACACAAATCCGATGCTATCAAGGGTAATTTAACCGTAAAAGTTGTACCCTGTCCTAACCCTGGACTATCAACACTAACCGTTCCTCCATGCAGTTCAACTAAATGACGAACAATGGCTAATCCTAATCCTAATCCCCCCTGTTTACGAGTAATAGAACCATCCGCCTGTCGAAAACGTTCAAAGACAAAAGGTAAAAAATCTCGACTAATTCCTTGTCCTGTATCGCTAACCTGAATTTCTGCATATTCTACACTTTCAGATTTTTCGGCTTCAGGTATTAAAAATTGTTCCTGTTTTTGAAAGAAAGAATCTGAACTAGAAACCTCACCTTTGCCTTGAGATTTGCCGAGTCTAACTTCAATTCTTCCCCCTTCTGAACTAAATTTCACCGCATTGGTTAGTAAATTCCAAATCACTTGTTGTAAACGATTACCATCCGCCATGATAATCCCAATATTAGGTTCAAGAGCCGCATGAATCGTAATATTTTTCGCCTGCGCCACCGGACGTACCGTGTCAATTGCCACTTCAATAATAGGAATTAAAGAAGTAGGATTTAGGCTTAAGTGTAATTTTCCCGTAATCACACGAGAGACATCTAATAAATCCTCAATTAGTTGTGCTAAAGCACGGGTATTGCGGTTAATCGTTTCTGTGGCGCGCTTAAAGATTTCTTCATCTAACTGTCGAGACATTAACAGTTGTGTCCATCCCAACATTGCATTTAAAGGTGTTCGTAATTCATGGGAAAGAGTCGCTAAAAATTCATCTTTGAGGCGGTTTGCTTCTGCTAACTGTTCCGCACGGGTACGAAGTTGAGATTCTAATTGTTTACGATTGGTGATATCTCGTAGTGCGGTCACTTGAACTTGACGACCTTTATAAACATGGGGACGACTAATAATTTCTAAATTAAAGCTAATACCTTCTTTGGTTAACCCGATCGCTTCCAGAGGTGCTTCTAAATACTGGTGAATGCGGTCTAACGTTAAATCTTCAGTTTCAAAAGTCACAAACTCTAAAACCGAGGCTCCAATCATATCTCCTAAATAACAATTAAACATGATAGCAGCACCTTGGTTGGCATCTAAGATGATCCCATTTTCATGAATAATAATTCCATCAAAAGTTGTTTCAATTAAGGTTCTAAACCGAGATTCACTTTCTTGTAATTCTTCTTCAGCGTGTTTGCGTTCTGTAATATCTTCATAGATAAAAACCACTTCTCGAATTTGACCCACTTCATCTCGCACCGGATAAATATAAGCTTGTACCCAGCGTTGAGCATAACCATAACAGGACAATCCAGGGAAACTTTCATGAGGATCATATAAAATGGGTGGAATCGTGACCCCTTCTCCAGCAAATCCTCGTTCAATATAAGGCAGAACATCTTTTTCAATTAATTGCTTATCATTGAAAATATTATAATTTTTAATTGTTTCCCCTGAAATTCCCCACAAATCTTCCCAGGCTCGGTTAACACGCTGAACCAACCCATCTAAAGATAAAATTAAAATGCTCAACGGAGATTGTTCAATCATCGTGCGATATTGCACTTCCGAACGACGTAATAAAGCTTCCGCTTGACGACTGTCCGTCCGGTCAATGGCTACACCTCCCACCAAGGGATGTCCATCAGTATCCCAAATCGGAAATTGATACACTAAAAATTCTCCAATTGTGCCATCTCGCCTTGGGATCGATTCAATTCCTTCTAACACTCGATTTTCTGACACCACAATCGAAATATTCTCTAAAAATTTTGAAGCTAAATCGGGGGAAAATAAATCAGAAACCGTTATTCCTAACCGTTGTTCGGGAACATTAAAGGTTTTAATATAACTTTCACTGCAATATAACATTCGACCCGTCGCGTCGCACATCCACGCCACCGCCGGACTATAATCCATAAAAACCTGAAATCGAGCTTCACTATCTCGCAGCGCTTGTTCTGATTTTTTTAATTCTGTTGCATTTTTTTCAGCCGTGCGTCTAGCTTGAATTTGCGATCGCATTAATCCAAATAAAATTAGACTCACTATACCCCCAGATAAACCAATATAGGGAGCAATGATTTGTTGAGAATTAAAATCTAATTCGGGACGGGAAGTATAGTGAATTGTCCAAGTTTGTCCCGCGATATCGATCAATACCATTCGCTGAAATCGGGGTTTAAACCCAACGGGAGACTCAGGATTAGAATTATACAGAAGATGGGCCGGAGTCACCGCTAACCCATCATAAATTTTGAAATCAATAAACAACTCTGGATTACTTCCAAACAGACCTTGCATCAAGTCACCCATCCGAAACGGACTATAGATAAATCCGATTAATTTTTGCCTTCGTTCTATCACCGTTGGGGGAATCGAATTGCCTTGATAAATGGGAAAATAAATTAAAAAACCGGCTTGTTTTTTCTGATCAATTTCTTGTCGGAGGGTGACTCGACCCGATGCCGCGGGCAAACCTCCATCACGAGCGCGTTCCATCGCCTTACGACGCACAGGCTCACTGAACATATCATATCCAATGGCGGCTCGGTTTCGTTGATCTAACGGTTCAAGGTAAATAATCCCATGATATTCCGGTCGAGGATAATCGGGATGAATCTTAAAGTTCGAGATTCCTTCCTCTTGCATTCGGTTAGTTAATGGATCGATTTCCGATGGTGATAAGCGAATCGTAAACCCAATTCCTTGAATCCCCGGATATTCCTCCCGCAATTGTAACCGCTCCATGTAGGCGCGAAATTCTTCTCGATCTACATCCTCTAGGGCTGCAAATAGTCCGCTTCCAGCCCGCAGTAAGGCAATATAGGTTTTAACATGATCTCGGATCAGATTCTCCGTGCGTTGAATCGAAGAGTCAAATCGTAATTGCTCTTGGTTGCGTGCTGTTGATTCCACATAATAGGTTGCGATCGCCGTCAACAGCAATGTGCTTAACAGAACAAGATAGGGAACAATCTGGCGATTGGGTGATAAAAATTGATAGCGCCATTTACGTTTCATAGAGACATCATCGGAAGTTTGATGATTAGGAATACAGGTCAACCTGAGTAATTGAGATGTTTTCAGTCATTGTTTTTTCTGAGCGGAGCAGAATGACACAATCTATTTTTATTGTGATACAACCCTGGCTCTAATGTCACCTTGACTGCACAAGAACCGATATTTTCTACCCCTACGCAGAGTTTATTCATTATACCATTTTTAATGCTTTTCTTCATTTAGCCGTTGATGGTCACTGGATGTACTCCACAGAATTTCAAATTTATATGATTAGTAATAGTCAATAAATTAAACTTATTTTTATTAAATTTTGATTAATTATTATGAAATTTTTGAAAAAGTTTAAATAATAAAAAATTATTAAATTTCCTCTAAGCTATCCCCCAATTTTATTATAGAGCCAATAAGTACCTCGACAGAAGTACCTAAAAATAATTGTTGACACATTTCTAATTTCCAGTTACAGTGTTTCTTCCCTACTATTTCTGTTTTGAAAAAAAAAGTCTAGGGGTGAATCGAAGCTCGAGTCATGGATGGGAACTTCGAGTTGATCTGCTTTCACCCCTATTAACGAACCCGCTACCACATCTTTCTACAGGGATGTTACCGGATTGAGTCTACATCGTATGCCTCTGAGTCATTCAAGTTGGTTTATTCTTCAGCGATAATCCTCCTTGAGTGCATAGGACACATCACCCTGCTACTGTAAGTTAATTATCCCAAGACCATCATCGATTTGAAAATCTATAAAGTTAGCAAGTTTAATCCCTAAAATTCATGCTCCTGGGATGCTCTTTTCTTGAAAGCATATTATCACTGTTTTGTCAATCTATAAAACTAAGAACTTTAGATTGAAATCTAAATACCACAAGCAATCAATCCAATATCCTCAGAATGTTACCATTAATGGTGAACACCTAAAAGTTCCTAAGATTGGTGAAATCAAAGCAGTTTTTCACCGAGAAATCACAGAAACAATGATAGCAATATACCGATTTAAACGTGAAATTTCTCCCCCAACCTTTACAACGGGTGATCACGGCTTGGAAGCAGATTCAACGGCTCTAGCACGCCACCCGTTTTCTGCCTGGAAATTCTTAACGATTTCTTTATAAAACTTTACACAACTGTTAAAGTATTTGTCGTTTTTGTAACAACATTTCAGGAGAGGATAAATTGGAATTAAGAAAGAAACATAAAAGTTTATGGAGAAACAGCAACCATGTTTATCAATCTTTACTGGAAAAGACCCCTTTCTCATCCCCATCTGGAAAAACCCGCCTTAGAAACGCCGACTTTAACTCAAACCCAAAGCAAAAGCCTTGCAAAAAAAGGACAATTAGTGGCGCGTTGGGTTAAGGATGAAAACTCTCGGCTTTCGTGTCAATGGGTGAGTGAATAGTTCGATTTTAGAAAAAACATTCAACAATTTATGCAAGTGCACAGTAGAAACCGATCAGAACAGCTAGTGTCTGATCGGTTTAAAATTTTAAGCTAAAACTAAATTAGCTGTTAATTTCGCTCCACATTCTGAACAACATTTATGATGAGCAGGATTTAAACTTCCGCAACTGGGACAGCCTAACACCTGACCATGACCATTGGTTTCTATCATGGCAGGTTTTAATCCTATCATATCATCGTTACTGTGACCCGGAGCCACCATTGGGAAACAATCTTCATTGCGCGTGACCCGCACATCTAATAACATCGGGCCGTTATACGCTAATAATTCAGTAATGGCATCTTTTAACTCTTCCCGACGAGAAATATTCATCGAGCGAATATTATAAACATCGGCTAATTTAGCAAAATTCGGACTACCTTTTTCTAAGTTTGTTGCTTCATAGCGATCATCATAAAATAAATGTTGCCACTGTCGTACCATGCCCAACCAACCATTATTTAAAATAATCGCTTTCACCCCAATATTATATTGAGAAATTGTTCCCAATTCCTGCATATTCATCTGAAAACTTCCATCCCCACTAATACAAATCACTGGTTCATGGGGTAACGCCATTTTTGCACCGACGGCGGCAGGCATTCCATATCCCATTGTCCCTAAACCGCCACTAGAAATCCATCGACGCGGCCCGGTTTTCAGAAATTGAGCCGACCACATTTGATGTTGTCCCACATCTGTTGTATAGAAGGCATGGGGAGCTTGACGAGACACTTCTACAATCACTTCTTGGGGAGAAATTCCTTGTTCTGGATGGGGAATTTCTAAGGGATATTCTAAGCGTAATTGAGTTAAATGTTGACACCAAGCTTTGGTTTTTTCCGGGTTAATACTATCTCCCAATTCATGCACGTGACGCAACAAATCAATTAAAACTTGACGCACATCTCCGACAATGGGAACATCGGGGGTGCGGGTTTTGCCAACTTCTGCCGGATCAATATCAATATGAATCACTTTAGCATTTTTCGCAAAACCGTTTCCTTGACTGGCTACTCGGTCATCAAACCGCACCCCTAAAGCAATTAATAAATCACATTCTGTTACGGCAAAATTCGCATAGGCTGTGCCGTGCATTCCTAACATTCCTAATGATAAGGGATGATTTTCATCAAAGGCTCCTTTACCCATTAAGGTTGTTGTGACTGGAATTTGAAACCGTTCAGCTAGTTCGTGAATTTCTGAATGGGCACTGCTAGTAATGGCTCCGCCACCGACATATAATAAAGGTTTTTCGGCTTCTTGAATTAACTTTAACGCTTGATGAATTTGCCGAGGATTTCCTTTAATCGTCGGTCGATATCCAATCAGTTTAACTTGACCCGGTTCAACAGGCTCATAATCAATTTTAGCAATCCCAACATCCTTGGGAACATCAATTAAAATCGGCCCTGGTCGGCCACTATTTGCTAAATAAAAGGCTTCAGCAACAATGCGAGGAATATCTGCCGGGTTTCGCACTAAATAAGAATGTTTAACAATGGGTAAAGTAATACCATAAATATCAATTTCTTGGAAGGCATCACTCCCTAAAGAGCTTCGTGGAACTTGTCCGGTAATGGCGACCATCGGTACCGAGTCTAAGTAAGCTGTTGCTAACCCGGTGACGAGGTTAGTAGCACCTGGGCCAGAGGTGGCTAAACAAACGCCGACTTTACCCGTTGCTCTGGCGTAACCATCGGCGGCGTGTGCGGCACCTTGTTCATGGCGGACAAGAATATGTTGTAATTCTCCGGCTTGTTCGGCTCGATAAATTTCATCATAAATGGGTAAATTTGCCCCCCCTGGATAGCCAAAAATATGTTTAACACCGTGACGTTTCAGGCTATCAATTAAGGCAAAAGC
>NZ_JBJUDF010000051.1:0-3788 GCF_046067725.1 Planktothrix sp. | reverse complement strand
GCCCAGAAAATCTTATGGGAATTCCTCAATAGAAAAGCCTTATATCTTCATTCTGCTAATGAAGCCGAATACCAACGAATGAAGGTTTTGATGGAAAAATATCAAGATATTCCTATGGATTTAGCAGATTCTTCTCTCGTTGCTACGGCAGAAAGTCAAAAGATTAAACGCATATTTACATTAGATAGTGATTTTTATATTTATCGACTGTATGATCGAGATGCTTTTGAAGTAATACCGTAAAATTGTGCATCTATGATACAGGTGATTAGGTTTATTAGGATTCAATCTTTTTTTCATGTGCTCGCTTCAAACATTAAGTTCTGCAACAGTTTCTTTTATTAAAATTGAAATTATGTAACTCTGGATACAGAAATAATTTGAGTTGTCAAGTTGGGACAACTAGAACAGCAAAGTCAACGGTTGATGAGGGACAAGGAACGATGAAACTTAATCTCAAACAAGCGGATACAGAAATTCAACCGCAATGGCAACCGATTGTGGGGTATCCCTGTCAGCCCGAATTTGAACCCTCAACCTGGGTACAACTGTGGCAACTTCCTAACCCCTACAGCCATGATGAAGCGTTGCTGTTATGCCAACTGTCCGAGGATGAATGGGTGGGGTGGATTCCCGATCACGGTGAAACGATATTATATCGCTATCAATTCTTTCGGCGTTAATGGCTCAGATGGGCTACAGTACAAAAAGAACGTTATCCCATCAAGTGTTATGACTGTTTTGGACTCTCCGGGGAAGTCTTCAATCCAATATTCTGAACGCACGCTCAAACGTGCTGAACGAGCACTTCAGTGTTCTCCGTTTCAACTGCAACTATTCACTACGATGCGGTTTAGTAGTGTCAGCCTTAATGGAATCGCCGGACAGTCTGGGGTTAATTCTGGCTATACCCGGACGACCTTAACAGAACTCGCGGTTGAAAATGCGTTACTTTGGCTGATTCAAGTGGGGGTTCTCCGTCGAGAAGTTGATGGTCAGGGAATTACAGATAGTTTTCGTCTAACACCCCTGGGACGGAAATTAATTGACCAATGGGAAAGCCAAAATCAAGGGATTCCTCAACCTTCATTATGCGATCGCTCGATCAATAGTCTCAATCGTTGGTTAAGATTTCCACTTTAACAGGCATCTTGCCTGTTAAACATTATTTTCCACCCGATTGTAATAACTGTAAAATTTCAGCTTGAATCCGTTGTCTAAAGGAAGGGTTATTTTGTTGTTGACGGGTCATTTCATTGAACTGAGAAACGCTTAAGCCCTTAGACTCAATAATCCGTTTAGCTTGGTCACAGTAACTCACCGCCAGTTGGGGCGCATTTCCAGGTAATGCACTAAAACTGGTGGGTTGATCACAAACAATCCGGGGAACATCCCCAACAATTTTTTTAATCTCATTCGCCACTTCATGACGTCGTGATTCTAACGCTAAAGCCGCACGAGCATAATTTTTAATGGTTTCTTCACTATAGTTAAAACTTTGTTGGGCGTGGGCTGCTGAACCCAAGCTGAGAGACGGAAACGGTTGGGAGGGGGTTTGACTCCATCCGATGAAACTTCCACAGGCGGATAGAATCGCAATGGTTAAGGATTGGGATAGAAATTGACGAACCAGGAATAAAGTTTTCATAGTAAGTTCAGAATATATTCAGTTAATAGGTTCTGCTGGAAACAGAACATGAAACTTCTATCAGAGTCAGGTGTATTAATCCTAAGTACCAGATCCATTTTGTAGGCGCTGGAGTTCCGCTTGAATGCGTTTTTGCAAAGCCGGGTCAGCTTGTTGACGTTGGGTAATTTCGTTAAAACGGTTAATCGTTAACTCGTTGGTTTCAATAATGGATTTTGCTTTAATACAGTAATTCACAGCGATGTCTCGAACTGCTTTTTCCTGACGATTAATCGTTCGAGTTTCATTACAAACCATATCAGGAATAGACTTTTGGGCTCCCAAAAGGGCTTGAATGTCATTATAAGCCGTTTGACGGGTGGGTTCAATTTCTAACACCGCACGAGCATAGTTGCGAATTTCGATTTCACTAAATTCTGGGGACGGCTGGGCTTGAACCACGCTATTCAACTGAGAACCCGTTGACCTAGATAAATCGGGGACAATTCCTAACACAATCGCGCCACTGGAGAACAGCCCCAGCAGTAGAGCCTGAGTGAGTAATGGGTGGGGACGCATAAATCGCAAGGGACGCAAAAAATCCATCATATTGAGACGTTGTAATACCAAAGGCGGGTGAAAGTGCTTAGTTCTCTTGAATTATTTTATCCCTAAGAAGTTCCTCATTGAGAACTTAAAAATCTTCCAGCTAAAAATTTGAGTACCAATCACAATTTTGAGTCCAATCCAAGGGATAGCTTCACCGAGACCCAGCAAAACATCGGAGATCCAAATGCTGCAACAGCTTGAAGTTAAATTTTTGAAGTGATCAATTATTGTATCCTGAAAGGTTGAGAAATTGCTTCAAATCAGAACTTTAAACATGATTAAGAAGGTACACGGGGTAATTGCCGCAGGACATCCAGAAACCGTTCAAGCTGGTTTAGCGATGTTTGACGCGGGAGGAAATGCTTTTGATGCGGCGGTTGCTTGTTTGTTAGCGGCTTGTGTGACGGAACCCGGTTTAACGTCCTTAGCAGGAGGGGGATTTTTATTAGCCCATACTAACAGCAATCATAACATTTTATTCGATTTTTTTACCCAAACTCCTCGATCTAAATGTCCAAGATCTCAGTTAGATTTTTATCCCGTCGGGGTTAATTTTGGCACCATGATTCAAGATTTTCATATTGGTTTAGGATCGATGGCTGTTCCTGGGGTTTGGGCCGGAGTGATGCGGGTTCAAGAAACCTTGGGACGTTTACCGCTTTCTGTTGTTGCTGAACCTGCTATTATTTTAGCAAAATATGGTGTTGAAGTCAATTCTTTTCAAGCTTATACGTTTTCTAATTTATTACAACCGATTTTGTTAACAACGGCAGAAGGACGGGAAATTTACGCCCCGAAGGGTAATATTTTAAAAGCAGGCGATCGCTTAATGATGACCCATTTTGCCGAAACTTTAGAAGCGTTAGTATCTGGAGGAAGGGGAGAATTTTATCACGGAGAAATTGCTCAACAATTAGTTCGAGATTGTCAGAATAAGGGCGGACATTTGACGTTAGAGGATCTGGAAAATTATACGGTCATCGAACGGAACCCTTTAACCCTTAATTATCGAGGAAAAACTTTATTAACGAATCCTCCTCCGAGTTCGGGGGGGACGTTAATAGCGTTTGCGTTAAAACTTTTGTCCTCTGTTGATTTAACTAAGATTCAGTTTGGGAGTCCCCAATATTTAAACTTGTTAAAAACCGTGATGCAAGTGACTAATATTGCTCGCAAAGACAGGTTAGATGGCGATTTACATCAAGTGAATATTGCTGAAAATTTTTTATCTTCTGTCTCTCACTATCAACAACCTTTCCTACATTCAGTCAATAAATGGGGAAGTACCACTCATATTAGTGTCTTAGATGAAGAAGGAAATGCAGCCAGTGTCACCACGTCTAATGGAGAAGGTTCAGGATATATGATCCCCGGAACGGGAATTATGGTTAATAATATGTTGGGAGAAGAAGACTTAAACCCCCAAGGATTTCATCAATGGCTGGAAAATGTTAGAATTTCTTCGATGATGTCTCCCACTTTAGTCTTAAATGATCATCATAAACCAGACATTGTTCTGGGTTCTGGTGGTTCTAATCGCATTAGAACGGCA
>NZ_JBJUDF010000050.1:0-8855 GCF_046067725.1 Planktothrix sp. | reverse complement strand
TCAAATTTGGGACTTGGGACAAATCAGAGTCGTGTTTCCCGTTGAGTAAGCGGCAAAGGAATTGTTATTGAATAAAATCCCTCTATTATTAAGGGAAGTTAGGGAGAGGGGGGAATTCGGGTGCGATCGCCTATTTTATATGAAATCCTATTATAGATGCTACAGATGATTCCCCCTAACCCCCTGTAGAGACGTTCCATGGAACGTCTCTACAGGGGTGAATTTATAGTAAATATTTAGGGATTTTATATTATAGCTCTACCCATGAATTTTTACCCTGTGCTTAAACACAAATGGCAAAGAAGCGACGTTTTTCGCCATTTTGGTTTCTTCGGAACCTAACTCATGATTTGCCCAAGATAGGACGGGTTTAGGAGTCGAAAGATTTAAGGTTTCGTAAGGCATAAGAGTTTTATAGCGGATCTAAATATATATCAATAATATTACATTTATATTACATTGTCAAGAGGCGTGCAGATTTATGATAGGGTTAAGCTGAGTCAACTAGAAACCGGGTTTCTCAATAGATCTTAATTTAATGCCATTAATCTCCCATAGAAACCCGGTTTCTGAGAGCGATCGCTTTCTTTTAAACTAAAATCTCCTATGTATTCAACTCACCCGCAAATTGAATTTTGGCAAATTCAAAATATTGATCATCCTGATTTTAAAGTTGCGATCGCTCTTTATGAACAAACATTTCCTGCTTATGAACGAGTTCCGGTTGCTTGGTTGCAAGAAGCAATTCTAGCGAAAAAAGCTCAACTTTGGGTCGGTTATTATCAAGAACAATTGGCTTTAATGTCAATTTTATATTCTCTGCCTAGTCAGGATTTTATTTTATTAGAATATTTAGCTACTGTTCCCCATTTAAGAAATATTAAAATCGGCTCTAAATTTTTGAATTATATAATTGATTTTTTTAAAAAACAGTCTAAAACTTTAGTCTTAGAAGTTGAACACCCTGATTTTGGAGAAGAACGGGAATTAAAGCAACGCAGAGTTGGATTTTATCAACGGTTAGGAGCAAAAAAATTACAGGATATTCTATATATTTTACCCGCGTTAGATGGAACTAAAACGACAGAAATGATATTAATGATTATTCCCAATAAGAATTTAGAAAACCTAAAGAAAAGCGTTATTCAACAGTTAATTCGAGAGTTATACACAGAAGTCTATCGTCGTCATCCTGATGATCCGATTTTTAATTGGATTGAAAATATTAAAGATGATATTATTCTGACTGATAACTAATAACTGAGAGTGAGGGGAATAACCCCCTACTGATTCATTTGACGTTTAACAATATCAATTTTTTTCACAAAATAATCCTCTTTATATTTTAATTGTTGTGCTAATGCTAGTCCTTGTTGAAAGGCAGCGATCGCAGCTTGATAGGCTTTTTGTGATAAATAAATATCTCCAATTTGATCATAAGCATTCATCATGCCATAATAATTATAAGCTTGTTGATTAACTAAGACTTGAGCTTGATAAATATCTAAAGCGGTTTTAATTTGATTTTGAGAGCGATAAAGTTTAGCTAATCTTCCTAATGCTTCACTGGCGTTATCAAATTGTTGAATAGAGGTCGCAATACTGTAGGCTTCTTGATAGGTTAATCCCGCTTGTTCAAATTGTCCTAATTTTTCATAATTCCCACCAATAGCTAATTTAATTTCGGGAATAGGAAATAAATTAGGTTGATTTGCATAATAGCCGGCTAGCCTTTCCCGAACAGAAATAGCCTTTAAATATTCTCCAATTTGTTCATAAATAAACGCTAATTGTTGGAGCGATCGCACTTCACTTGGTGGCGGTGTAGGATTAGGATTTTCCGGGGTAGCAGGTAGGGGTTGAGGCGGTGGTACATCTCCTCGAATAGCACGGATATCCTGTTGTATTTCTAACAGTTGTTCATAGGTTTCTGCGGCTTTGGGATAATCTAACCAATTCATATAAATTTGAGCAATTTCATTAAAATATTGTTCTTCGGCTAGAATATCTTGATTTTTATTAGCTGTTTCTAATAAAGTTTGATAAACAGTTAAAGCTTGTGTTTTGGCTCTAACATTTTTAAAAGCTAATCCCAATAATTGCCATAATTCCAAATTATTATTCTGGTCTTTTTGCAGTTTTTGTAAAATTTGATCCAGACGTTCTGTAATAAATTTAAGATACAATCTTTGACTATTATTCCATGCTATTAACCCGACTCGATTTAAAGCGGCTATTTCTTGAGATAATCCGAAATACCGACGAATTCTTAACTCTCGGTTCCATAATTCAAACGCACCCGGAATATTTTGTGCGGCTAATAATGCGGTTGCTTCTGCATTTAATTTAACTAATTCCGGTTCTAAGATTTTCTGTTGACTTTGACCTAAAATTTGACCCTCTGGAGGGGGAGAAGGAAGTAAAGGATCAAGTTCTTTACTCAATAACGGGTTAGGGGAAAAATCATCGAGTAGAGGTTTTTCAGGTTCAGTTTCTGTTTCTTTTTGTTTTTGGGCGATCGCAATTCCGGTATTCCCGAAACCCGATAAAATGATAGCAACAACCATTATAATAGTTAGGTTTTTACGATTGATCATAAAGTTAAAAGGGTATTTTTAAAAGATATTATAGCAAGTATCAACCCTAAAAGTAACCGTCACTCTACTTAAATTTGATAAAATATGGGATAATAGCAAAATTAGCATTCAGGAGGAAATAAAATTGAAAGCAATCCAAAAATACAATAGTCTTTTTAAAAGTCTGACAATATTATTCTGTAGTCTGATTTTGTTAACCGCTTGTTCTATTCCCCAAGTATCCGCCGAGGATAGAATGTTTGTTGATTTATCCTTAAATTTTTTAGGAAAATATGAACTCTCGAACCCAATTTTATCAACAGATCAACCTGTTAGTCAGTTATCATCTCTAACTTATCAAGTTCCTGGGTATGGAACTTCAACGGATAACAAAATTCAATTTTATGGGTTATCAGATGCAGTAACAGCAGAGTCTCCAGCGAAATTCTACACCTTTAACTTTAACTTAGATCCGTCTGAATCTATCCCTTTAAAAGATATCACCGTAGAAGGATTAACAATACTCAAGGACAAACAGGAACAACCGCTTTTAGAAAATCAAGTTTATCCTGAAAGTATTGCCTTTTCTCCGCGTCATTCTGTGTTTATTTCGACGGAAAATTTAGAAAATGTTAACACTCCTCCCTTAATTGCTGAATACGATTTAAAAACAGGAGAATTAAAAAATACTGTTCCTCTTTCTCCCTTTTATCTTCCCCAATTTAATGAATCTGAACAAACCCAAGGAGTCGAACCTCAATTTGGCTTTAAAGCGTTAACAATTTCTCCCGATGGCTTTAGTCCCGATGGTCGAGATCCCTTTAGATTATTTACCATCACTGAAAAACCGTTAATTCAAGATCGAGATCCAGAACTAGCCACTAAATTAAGATTATTGCATTATGTCATCGCAGATCGAGCGTCTTTTTTAGTTTCTGAAACCTTATATCTACTGGATGAAACCTCTCAAGGATTAGTTGATATTGCCGCCGCTAAAGGGGGAATATTACTCAGTTTAGAACAATCAAAAGACACGGGTAAAATTTATCAATTATTCACCGGAGATGCTACCGACACCTCTCGTATGGTGAGTTTAAAAGGAAATTTAATTAAAGTACAACCTGTGCGAAAAAAACTCTTACTGGATTTACAAAATTTAGGAATTCCTTTACAACAGTTAAAGGGAATGACGTTAGGCTCTCGTTTACCTGATGGAAGTCAAAGTTTAGTCTTAATTGGTGAAGATAATCATAATACAACTCAGGTTTTATTATTCAGTTTGAGACTAGGAAATCAAACTTAGTTAATACAACACTTTCTAAATTTTCTTTCCTAATTCCTGATTCCGTTGTATCCTAAAAAACGAAATTGATAACCGTTGGTCAATCATGACTCATTCTACCGATATTGTAAAACTAGCGCAATTAATGGCAGCCGACTTCAGCAACCAAGCGCAAGCCTTTGAAAACCCGCCGTTTTTTGCCCATATTCGGGTTTGTATGCGTCCCTTACCTGTCGCCTTATTAGACGGTGTTAGCTTGTATTTAGAACAAGCCTATGATATTAATTTAAAACAACCCTATCGCGTGCGGGTGTTGAAATTAGTCGATAAAGAAAATCACATTGAAATTGAGAATTATGTAATTGAAAACGAGCAAGAATTTTATGGCGCATCCCGTGAACCCGCACGACTACAAGGGTTAACAAAAGACCGTTTGAAAAAAATGGAAAGATGTTCTTTTATTACCCATTGGACAGGAGAAAGTTTTAAAGGAGAAGTTGAACCGGGTAAAGGATGTATAGTCGAACGCAAAGGAAACGTCACCTATCTGGCGAGTGAATTTGAAATTGATGAACACCACTTCATTAGTCATGACCGAGGACACGACCCCGAAACCGATGAACAACTGTGGGGTGCTTTAGCAGGGCCATTTCAATTCGTGCGCTGGACAAGTTTTGCGGACGAGGTAAAAATTTGATCCCCTTTCCTGATAAATTTACCCAATATTGGCACATCAAGATTCAACAAGTGTATTTATGAAAGTTCTGGTTATTGGTGGTGATGGCTACTGCGGTTGGGCCACAGCGTTGTATTTGTCCAATCGTGGCTATGAAGTCGGGATTTTGGATAGTTTAGTTCGACGTCACTGGGATCAACAACTGTGTATTGATACGTTAACCCCCATTGCCCCGATTCAGCAACGAATTCAGCGTTGGAAAGATTTAACCGGGAAGTCTATTGACTTGTTTATTGGTGATATCAATAACTACGACTTCCTGATTAAGAGTTTACTCAAGTTTGAACCCCAAGCCATTATTCACTTTGGAGAACAGCGTTCTGCACCGTTCTCAATGATTGATAGAGAACACGCCGTTCTCACCCAAGCAAATAACGTTATCGGTAATCTTAACCTGCTGTATGCCATGCGGGAACATTTCCCCGATTGTCATCTGGTGAAGTTAGGAACGATGGGAGAATATGGAACCCCTAATATTGATATTGAGGAAGGCTATATTACCATCGAACATAACGGTCGTAAAGACACTTTACCCTATCCCAAACAACCCGGCAGTTTCTATCATCTCAGCAAGGTACATGACAGCCATAATATCCATTTTGCTTGTAAAATTTGGGGTCTGCGAGCAACGGATTTAAACCAAGGCGTCGTTTATGGGGTGTTAACAGAAGAAACCGGAATGGATGAACTGTTAATTAACCGTCTCGACTATGATGGAATCTTCGGAACTGCATTAAACCGTTTCTGTATTCAAGCCGCTATTGGTCATCCCTTAACCGTCTATGGAAAAGGCGGACAAACTAGAGCCTTTTTAGATATTCGGGATACAGTACGCTGTATTGAATTAGCATTAGAAAATCCGGCAGATGTTGGACAATTCCGCGTCTTTAATCAGTTTACCGAATTACATAGCGTCGGTGACTTAGCTATGATGGTGAAAAAAGCGGGTATTGCTTTAGGATTAGATGTGGAAGTCGAGAATATTCCTAATCCCCGTGTTGAATTAGAAGACCATTATTTCAACGCTAAAAATACAAATCTGTTGGATTTAGGATTACAGCCTCATTTTCTGTCTGATTCCTTGTTAGATTCTCTGTTGAATTTTGCCATTAAGTATCAGCAACGGGTTGACAAAAACCAAATTATGCCGAAAGTCTCATGGCGTAATCCGGGTTAATCAGGGAGAATGTTGTTGATGTTTACTGTAGAGAAAGGGTTAGGATCTCTACAGTAAGCTTTTTATTTTGTTATAATGGAATAGCTAGTTCTAAGAAAACACCTATTTGGACAAAATACAATGATAGAAAATATTAAAGAGATTATCAGGGAAGCTGAAGACCAAGGAACATATATTGAAAAGCTCAAAGACTGCGTTCATGCAGGTGCACAGATAGTTCGTGTTGCTGGATTTATTGTTGAAAATCGAGATCCAATCCTCAAGCAAGTTGAGAGAGAATACTTTCTTTCTGAAGTTACTCTCCTTAAAAAATCTGATCAGTCTAATCTTCAGCCTTTTCTCGCCACTTTTCGGCTTAATTTAGATAATTTTTTGTGTTGTTCTATATATGCAATGTTAGCAGGAGATACTTATATTTTAGATAAAACAGTTCTCAACGGTCTGGAGGAAACTTACAAATCTATTGAACTGTCTATTAATCAAACTATTAATGCTATTCAAGTCCTGAAAAAAGTCACTATTAGTTTTGTAAGTAATAAACTCGGTACTCAAGCCAGTCAAGAAATAGCATTTTATCTCGATTATATTATTAAAGGATTGTCGGCTAACGAAACCATAGAACCTTTTTCTGTTGCTCAACCATCTCTTGAAAATACAACAGAAGGATCTCAAACAGATTCTAAAATTGAAGCTGCTTACTCAAACAATCAATCTGAAGTTCCTCACAAAAAGGGATCTTTAGATGATTTGATTAGTATCTTTAAGGAATGGACAAAGGATGAATCTGGCTATGATCAAGAAGTATATCCTTTCGTAGAACAGGCTCTAAAATCTAATCCCTTATCTTTATAAAAGATTAAATGAGTAAAGTTATACTATTAGATTCTGGGCCTTTAGGAACTATAGTTCATCCTAAATGTAAGCACGAAAAACGTGAGTATGATGTAGAAATTAGAGAATGGCTGGAATATCTCAATCAGAATAATTTTGAGTTGCGAATTCCAGAAATAATAGATTATGAACTTCGTCGGAATCTACTTTTAGAAAACCTCAATAAAAGTATTGACCGCTTAGATTTATTGCAGAATTTACTAATACCTTTAGACCGAAAAACCATGTTAAAAGCTGCTCAATTGTGGGCAGAAATACGGAAGCAAGGAAAGGGTGGATCGCATCCGAAGAGTTTAGATGGAGATGCAATTCTGGTCGCTCAAGCTATTGGACAAAAAGATTTTTTTGAAAAAGTGACTATTGTCACGACTGACTTAAAAGATTTATCTCGATTTCCTAACCATGAAATATCTATTTATGAGTGGCCTAATATTCTAACTAACCGTGAATTAATTTAATGCCAGCATCCAGACTCACTTGTCTTTAACTTCAATAATATGTTAGATTACAGTTCTATAAGAATTAATCCGATTATCTAAGAGGTATAATAATGGATGTTGCCAAAGTCTTAATCTTAAAAAATCAGCTAATCAATATCGTAGAAAAAATACAATTATCTCTTAGCAGTTCTGAACTTGACTCTTCTAATTTTTTGCAATTTATACAAGAGATTAAACCGGATTTAAAAAAAATAAACACTAAAATTAACGACGAAAAAAGAAATCATTCAATTTTTGGTGCGCTTGATCAGTTATCATTCATGGATGCTAATCAAGATACTGTAAAAAAAGATAAAATTCAATATGCTAAACGCCTAGATTTAATGAATCAGATTGCTGTTGATAGCGGGTTGTTATTGAATTTTATTGAGTTACTAGAATATTACTTTGATTCTCAACAATATGCCGTGATTAAAAATGCTCTCTGCTATTTAGTCGATATTATTTTAATCGAATTAAAGAACTGGACAGATGAGAGCGATAGTATAGAATTTATAGAAAAATATGATTGGAGTCGGTTAATTGATGCTTTAATTCAGTTTGAACAATCCCTTAATTTAACCTCTGCTAATCCTTTAATTACTCAATCTGAAATTAATATTAATTCAATTTTTGATCATTTGCAAACTTATCGCTTTCGCTTAAATGAACAGTATGAGGAATTAATTCAAAGTTCCCTTGAGTTACAGCGTCAGCAAAAAGAAGAATTACAACGTCAACAAGAAGCAGAATTAAAACGTCAACAGGAATTAGAATTACAACGTCAACAAGAAGCAGAATTAAAACGTCAACAGGAATTAGAATTAAAACGTCAACAGGAATTAGAATTACAACGTCAACAGGAATTAGAATTACAACGTCAACAGGAATTAGAATTAAAACGTCAACAGGAATTAGAATTAAAGCGTCAGCAAGAAGCGGAATTACAACGTCAACAAGAGGAAGAATTACAACGTCAACAGGAATTAGAATTACAACGTCAGCAAGAAGCGGAATTACAACGTCAGCAACAGGAAGAATTGCGACATCAACGCGAAGCGGAATTAAAACAGAAAAAGGAAAAAGAAATTCGTCAATTAATGATAATTGTTGCTGCTGTAATCTTATTAGGAGGACTTGGACTGTTAATTTTTAATCCTTTTAAGTCTAAACAAGAAAATCCCAATCCTTTGACTCCAGAAACTCCTCAAAGTCGTTTGGAAACGGCTGACCAGTTAGCATTAGAAGCATCCAAACTCATTGAAAATCCTCCCCATCCTCTAACGGTTTGGCAACAAGCTCAAACTCAATTGCAAGATGCTATTCAACTATTAGAAGCAATCCCTAAAAAGTCTTCTGACTCTCAAAAAATCAACCAAAAATTACAAATTTATAAAAAAGATTATAACTCCATTAGCCAAATTTTAAATAAAGAACAAAAAGCAACAAATGATTTAGAATCGGCTAAAAAACTGGCAATGGAAGCATCAGTTATGCTACAAAATCCTCCAGAATCTTTGAGTGTTTGGCAGGAAGCAGAACAAAAATGGAAACAATCTATTAATTTACTTGAATCTATTCCCAAAGATTCTTTTATTTATCCCGAAAGTCAAGATCGATTAAAAGTTTATCGAACAAATCATGAAGCAGTAGCCCAAAAAAACCAGGAGAAAAATCAATAATCAGACCCTATTAACCCTCATAGTATTTTTTT
>NZ_JBJUDF010000049.1:0-13450 GCF_046067725.1 Planktothrix sp. | reverse complement strand
TTGAAGAAACTTTTTAACTTGCGTCTCGTTAAAAATGCCGTTTTCTTTGACTTCTTGTTTTAAGGTACAACCATCAATATATTCTTGGACTAGATAAAATTGTTTTCCCCCAACAAAATAATCGATGAGGCGAGGAATTTGGGGATGATCCCCAATTTTACCTAAAGTGTTAGCTTCTCGTTGAAATAACTCTCGCGCCATTTCTAAAATTCGGGCGGAGTTTGCAGAAGGACGAAGTTGTTTAACGACACAATTCGGGCGTCCGGGTAACGATGTATCCACCGCGAGAAAGGTGGCTCCAAACCCCCCTTTACCCAAGGGATGAACCACTTGATAGCGATTTCTTAACAGCAATCTCGAACCACAAGCTTTACACTTGAGGGCATCATTGACATTTTCTGGTTGAGGACAGGCTGGATTAACACAGTAGCTCATAGCGTTTGAGATTGCTTTGTACCAGTGGACGGAGGACTTGCAAAACCCATACTTAGAGAATTAAGCCACATCAATGAGCTAAACAGGGGGCTCCTGGTAACTCTTACCTGAATGTCGGCTTTGGGATGATGGCTTGAAGATTTTCAACTCCCATATTAGAAAAGTTTGTCTGTATCTCTATTATCACCTTAGAATCGTTAACTTCCGTATCCGCTTTTCCAACCTGTGTAAAGATTGAGTAAAGTTTTCGTATTTTTACCGGAATACAAACTTGACACTAGGATAACAGTTCGATCCATGAAATGGGAAGGAGAGGAATGGGGGGTTTGTTGGCGGTGGTTTGCGGGTGCTGGTTGGTTCACCGTTGACTGTCAACACTCCTCTTCCTCTGAGCTTAACCACAAAGCGGCTATAGGCTTTCTCGACTGAGTTTTGATGTCTTACTTCACCCGAACTTCGATGACTGTACCGTTGAAGTTGTAGTTTTTACCGTCAAGTTCTACGGTAGTACCGACTTTGATTTTAATATTGCCCAGAACCGGGCCAGTTTCGGTAACTTGGCCTTTTCCTTCTAAGGTTAAGAGCAAATTGTTGTTAAACAAAACATCGGCGGTGGGGTCGGGAAGCGGCTTTAAGGTTCCATTAGGTTGCGTTACGGGGATAATTCTCGGTAAAAATTCTATGTTGTTGAGAGTGACTTGACCGTAGGGTTGATTCCGAATAATTAAGTTTGTTTTTTCTCCCGTTTTAAATAATTCTTTGGCGTTACGACTTTTGAGTCCCACCACCAGAACATCCACTTCAACAGGACGGGTACTAACACCGACTTGAGCAACGGAACCGGATGTCCCAGGATAGAAGAAAATGCCAAAAATGACCAGTAAAATGACAAAAGCTGCACCCAAATCCAGAATGCTAATTTTACCAAAAAGACGACCTTGAGAATCTACAATTTTCATAGGATCAATGAACCGTAACAATTACCAATGATTGAACTGTATTAACTGAGAAACAAGGGTTTTCGTGGAGTCTTCAAGCCGTGGTTCGGTGATGAAAGATTATCCTCAAAAAATTTTATAGCAATTGCAGTGACAAAATAATGACTATTTCCTGAGACAATGGATTGAAGTAGTCTGCTGTTGTTTTATGAATATAGCTAATTTTTTCTTGCTCTCCAGACCTAATCGCCATTTCTGATGTCTTTGTCAGTGCATAATTCTAAGTGAGGGAGTAGTTCAAGAGCCAAGAAACTAAAAGAACGGCTTTAGCACTGGCTAGGTTTTGGCTATGATTAGGATAGAGTCTGGATATAACGAGATTTGTAATCATAAATTAGAGTCAATCAATTTTACAACAAAATTTCTCGAATTCTACCATAGCCTCTATCGGCTGATTGATCCTACCTGGTGTAACCCATACCCCCTGAGTCTCTAATTTGGTCTTCTGTTTGATCATGTTCGACTCCTGCAATATCACTCAGAGGTCGCTGCAAAATTTAGCTAAGACATCCACTGAAAATACCAATATGCTGGTAGTAATAGTGGGTGTTACCCCACAGGTATCTCAACCCCAACGAGAGCCTCGATCCTTTGCCAAGCCTCTACAAGACCGAGTGCCTACTGATTCCAGCTAGCCCAAACCCAAATAAGCCCTCTATGTTTATTCCCTCAGTTCGTCAAGCTATCAACCGCCATCCTCTGACTACGACACCGGATACTCCTGTGGAAGAGGTGATTTTGTTGATGAGTGGCACCAGTTCCTCCTGTGTTTTGATGATTGAACCGGCTGATACTCCCCAGGAAAAACCGACGATTGTAGGAATTTTTACAGAACAAGATATTATTCAGTTAAATTCAATTGGAGATGCTTTAAAGGGGTTTCCGATTTCTCGAATTATGATTCGTTCATTTCAGACAGTTCGGGAATCAGATCTCAACGATATCTTTACTCTGATGGGAATCTTAGAAAAATATCAAATTCAACACATTCCAATTGTGGATGATCATGGAGGGTTAGTTGGACTCATTAGTGCCAAACATTTTTTACAACTTTCTTCACGAGATCCAGAACGAAGCCAAATCGCACAACGTTTACCCGCCGTTACTCCCCCTATTTCTAACCCGGAATTATCCCCTCAATCTTCTTTAGTTTCATCCCCACCTAAACCGATTTCTCGCCAGCTTTCCGAGCCTCTTTTTTTACCTGATCATTTGATTAAATTAAATCAAATTTATCCCCTAAAAACTTCTAAAATTGTTCAGGTATCAGGAACCTCAACGGTACGAGCATTAACGGAATTAATGTTTAAATATGGGGTGGATGAAGTCGTGATTACAGAAACTGCTCACCCCACTTCCCATTTAAAACCGGATCAGATTTCTAAAACATCCTTAGACTCTAAATTGGTAGGAGTGGTTACCAGTCATGACATTATTTCGGTTCAGGCGTTAGGACTAGATCTCAATACCCTTAAAGCTACTACCATTTGTAATAGACCGCCTTTGGTTTTGCGATCACAAGTTTCCTTAAAAACAGCATTAACCTTAATGCGAAAATATTATTATCAACTTCCGATTATTGTCGTGGATCGCAAAAATCATCCCCTGATGTTTTTGTCTCCGAAAACCATTTTAATGCAAGTCCTTCAACCTAAAACCATGCACAATATGTTGCTGAGTTGGCAGCATCAAGTGGAGGAGAATTTAAAAGCAAATTCCGCTTCTCAAGAGCGTTTATGTTATCAAAATTCACCCTTAAGCAATGAAGCTATTGAAGCGTTAAAACAGAATCAGGAAGGAGTCTACAACTGGAATTTAAAAACCAATGAAATTTTTTATTCTTTCCAGTGGAAAGCGATGTTAGGATATCAAGAATTTGAAATTAAAAACACTTTAGACGAGTGGTTAAGCCGAATTCATCCTCAAGATTTAAGTCAGGTAAAAGCTGCCCTAAAGGATTATTTTTCCCAAAGAAATCATGAATATCTAACAGAATACCGGATTCGCTGTAAAGACGGTCAATATAAATCCGTACTCAATCGAGGTCAAGGATTTTGGAGTGAACAAGGGGAACCCTTGCGCTTAATTGGAACTCAAATTGATTTAGCTTCTTCTTCGTTAGATAAAACCCCATCCTCCCCCTCTTCTTCCTCTACAAAACCTAGTTTAGATGATCCGATTCAGCACTTAAAATCCGTTGTGTTTCAAACCGATACCCAGGGAAATTGGACGTTTTTGAATTCCGCTTGGACAGAGTTAACCGGGTTAGCAGTTGAAAATAGCTTAGGAACCTCTTTTTTAAATTATATTTATTCTCAAGATCGAACAAAAGCCAGCCAATGGTTTGAATCCTTAATGTTAGGTCGATCTCAAGCCCATCAACAGGAAGTCCGAATTTTAGTCTTTAATATTAAAGAACAACAACGAGCAGGACAGCGTTCGCAACCCACAACCCGACGGGTTTTAATTTCAGCGCAATTAACCTTAGATTCCCACAAGCAAATTACAGGAATTATTGGAACTTTACATGATATTACTGAACCATTTAAAGAGTTAGATCAATTAAGAGAACGAGAAATATTAATTCGTCAATTTTATGAAATTACCATTGGAAATTATACGAATTTTGACAGCCGAATTATTGAAATTTTGAGAATGGGCTGTCATCGCTTTGGAATGGATATTGGATTACTAGGGCGAATCTTTGCAGATCGATATGAAGTCATTTCTTCCTATTTAAGTGAAGATTTTCCCTTTGGATTTGCAAAGGGAGATACCTTAGCGATTGAACAAACGTTTGAATGGGAAGCCTTAAAAGCAGAAAACGTGGTTTGTTTAGAATCCATTAAAGAATCAACCTGGAAAGATCATCCGGCTTATCAAACCCGACGGTTAGAATCTTATATTGGGATTCGGGTGATGGTGGGAGGACGAATTTATGGAACCTTAAGCTTTATGAGTCGTAATTCTCGTGATCCCTTTCAAAGCCTGGATTTAGATATTATTAAATTAATGGCAAATTATATCGGAAATGAGATTTCTCGACACAAAGCCCAAGAAATCCTGCAACAACAAAATCAACATTTATTATTACTTAAACAAATTACCCATAAAGTTCGTTCTAAATTAGAAACTCAAGAAATTTTTCAAACCACAGCCACTCAAATTGGACGAGTTTTTGGGGTGAATCGTTGTTCAATTTATACTTATCGTTCTGAACCCTATGCACATTTATCCTGTGTGGCTGAATATCTGGAACCGGGCTATGATTCTACGTTAAATTTTGAAATTTCTGTCACCTATAATCCTTACATTGAAAAACTGTTAGCGGAAGATACTGCTATCGCTGCGGTGGATGTTTTTTCTGAATCTTTATTAGAGTTTTCCGCGCCGATGTGTCGGCGAATGGGATTAAAATCGATGTTAGCGGTTCGGACTTCCTATCAAGGGGATGCCAATGGAATTATTATGCTGCATCAATGTAATAAAATGCGGCAATGGATACCAGAAGAAATTGAATTTTTAGAAGATGTTGCTAATCAAGTGGGATTAACCTTAGCCCAGGCGAAACTGTTAGAAGCGGAAGTTAAAAACCGTCAACAATTAGCGGAACAAAATAAAGCCTTAGAAGAAGCAAGATTAGCTGCAGAAGTTGCCAGTCGTGCGAAAAGTGAATTTCTCGCCACTATGAGTCATGAAATTCGCACGCCGATGAATGCGGTAATTGGCATGACCGGATTACTTTTAGATATGAACTTAACACCGGAACAACGGGATTTTGTCGAAACGATTCGTACCAGTGGGGATGCTTTACTCACGATTATTAATGATATTTTAGATTTTTCTAAGATTGAATCCGGTAAATTAGATTTAGAAAAAAATCCTTTTAAACTTAAAGATTGTTTAGAAGAATCCCTAGAATTACTATCAGCAAAATCAGCAGAAAAAGGAATTGAACTAGCTTATTTAATTGAACCTTCGACACCCCAGATCATTTTAGGAGATGTCACCCGACTCCGCCAAGTTTTAGTGAATTTACTCAGTAATGCGGTGAAATTTACCTCGGAAGGCGAGGTGGTTGTAACGGTGAAAGCAACTGAAGTTAAAAATAGCGGAATTGCATTAGATTCTACCCTGACCATTGCCCATAAAATTTATGATATTCAGTTTGCTGTTAAGGATACCGGAATTGGTATTCCGCCTGATCGAATGGATCGTTTATTTAAAGCTTTTTCTCAAGTGGATGCGTCCACTACTCGCCAGTATGGAGGGACAGGTTTAGGATTAGCAATTAGTCAACGATTGTGTCAAATGATGGGGGGGCAAATGTGGGTGGTCAGCCGATGTCCATCCAATTTTGATAACGATAATCAAGGGTTATTATCTACAATCAGTGGAAATCCCCCCGCCGATTTTGTCGAGGCTTTAGAGTTAGATTCCGGTTCAACATTTTACTTTACTATTCGTGCGGAAGCCCTGCAAAAAGTAGAAGTCGATGAACTGTCAAATTTCCTAGCTGGAAAGCGCTTATTAATTGTTGAAAATCATGGCATTAATCAAACGGTTTTAATTCGACAAGCCAAATCTTGGGGCATGATTCCGGTTTCTGTAAAAACCGGACAGGAAGCTTTAAATATATTAAACAATAATCCTAATTTTGATTTAGTGATTTTAGGGATGAATTTACCCGACATCGATGGAATTACCCTAGCTCAACGAATTCGCGAGTGGGAACGTGACCATGCAGAAATTTTCATCGCCCAAAAACCCCTCAATATTACCTTCTTTAATTATGTTGTTAATACCGATCTCGTGAAACAGGTAGAAAACAGTAAAATTAATTGTGCTGGCTTTATTAATAAACCTCTGAAACAATCTCAAATTTATAATACCTTGGTTCAAATCTTTCACCAATCTAGTGAAACTGCGGTTAAAACCTCTGCCAAATCCTTTGGGGCGGGGACATCTGAACTGTCATCGATTCCATTAGCAAATAATTTACGAATTCTGCTGGCTGAAGATCATGTTGTTAACCAAAAAGTTGCCATTCAAATGTTACAACGATTAGGATATCGGGCTGATATTGCCGGGAATGGATTAGAAGTTTTAGAAGCTTTAAACCGTCAATATTATGATGTTATTTTGATGGATGTTCAAATGCCTTTAATGGATGGGTTAGAAACCGCCCGCCGCATTAGTCAAGAATATGCAGAAGCAAGTGAAAATCGTCCGCCGAAACCTTGGATTATTGCCATGACCGCCAATGCAATGCAAGGCGATCGAGAAATGTGTTTAGCCGCCGGAATGGATGATTATATGACTAAACCAGTGCGTCGCGAGGAACTAGCTAGAGCTTTATCTCAACGTCAACCTGTCCAGATAGTTAACGGTCATGAACTTTCAAAAAAATCAACAGAATCAAACATGAATGGAACTGCGGCTGATTTAGGAGTGGAACAGTACGAAGATGGAAATCAACCATTAGAAATCACCTTTAATTCTTCACTTCGTGACGCTCCGCGAACAGAGTTTGTATCTGTAGACTCTCCCGCCATTGATCCACAAGTGTTACAAAATCTTCGAGAATATGATGATGAAGATGATCCCTTTGTTAATATTTTAATTCAAGATTATTTAGCGGATACACCTCAAAAAATTGCTCAGATTCAACGAGCAATCAAAACTCAAGATATACAAGGATTAAAAGAAGTCTCTCATACCCTCAAATCCAGTAGTGCTCAATTAGGTGCTATTACCTTTTCTGAATTGTGCAAAGAATTAGAATATATGGGGCGGGTTGGTATGGCCGCAGAAAATGGTTCTCGGACTGAATGTTTTACATCAGGAACTGCGGCGGCAGGTTTATTAAAGGTTGAAGCGGAATGGTTACGGGTCAAAGCCACTTTAGAAAAAGAATTAGCTCCAGAAGCTATCAAAATCAAAAATTAAGATTTATTGATTTTTGAAAATCAGCTATTGACGGTTTGAGGTTGATTATTTAAGATAAAATCATGAGGAAAAATTAGCTTAAAGTTGACCAATATTAATGCCATTATGGAAAAAAGTTAGATTAGATTTTCCTCAGCATTTTATAGCATTTTTCAGAACATTTAGAACATTAACTGATCTTGAAACCTCGATCCTGAAATGTTTCTCTTTCTGTTTTTTGTTCCCTGTTCAGTGTTTTCTGCTATAGAATTTCAACTGATTCCAAGATTGAATTTTAAATATGATTCCTGTGATTCTGGCTGGTGGAAAAGGTGAACGGTTTTGGCCTCTGAGTCGGAAACATCGACCCAAACAATTTTTGAGTTTAGATGGGAGTGGTGTTAGTTTATTACAAGCAACCGCAGAACGATTATTACCCTTAACCAATGGTTGGGAAGGGTTGTGGGTGGTAACTTCGGCTTTATTAGAGTCGGGAGTTCAAACTCAACTCCCCCAATTACCTCACGCCAATATTTTAGCTGAACCGGAAGGACGAGATACCGCTCCCGCCTTGGCTTGGACAACCTTAGAAGTGGCTAAACGTTACGGAGAAGATACGGTTGTCGGGTTTTTTCCAGCAGATCATTGGATCGCAGAACCGGAAACATTTCGTCAAACCTTAAGAGCAGCGGAGGAATTCGCAAAAACCCAAGATGTTATTGTGACATTAGGGGTAAAACCCACAAGACCTTCAACCGGATATGGTTATATTGAACAGGGAGAAAACATCGGAACTTTTTCAGGATTTCCGAGTTATAAAGTTGCTCGATTTACAGAAAAACCCAATCGAGAAACGGCTGAAGAATTTTTAGAAACAGGGAGATTTAGTTGGAATGGGGGAATATTTGTATTTCGCGTTGGTGTGGTTTTACAAGAATTAAGAACCTATGTTCCTGAATTAGTCAGTGCGTTGGAAGCGAAAGGAAAAGATGCTTATCCTGAATTGAAAAAAATTAGTATTGATTACGCTTTAATGGAAAAAACACAAAAAGCTTGTGTTTTACCCGTTGAATTTGGATGGGATGATTTAGGCGATTGGAATGGATTAGAACGATTATTAGGGGGAGATAAACCAAATGTAGAACTGGTTAAGCACGTTGGATTAGACACGAAAGGCACGATTTTATTTAGTTCTAATGATGACGATGTGGTGGTGACATTAGGGATTGAGGATTTAGTGATTGTTCGGGATGGGAATGTAACTCTAATCGCCAAAAAAGATCAGACTCAAGATATTAAACAGGTGTTAAAACTCTTAGGAGAGCAATCTGAATTCCAAGATCTCTTGTAATTCTAAAGGAACCTGGATTAACTGATTTTTAAATCGCTTGTAATATTGCATTGTAGGGGTTGGGGTGCCCAACCCTCCAGAGATCTCGGTAGTTTTATTAAGGTTGTAGAACTTGACCCACAACTTGAGATAACTCTTGAGCATCAAAGGGTTTTGTCAGGTATTCGGTTGCACCCGCCAAACGGCCTTGAACCTTATCAAAAGGGCCATCTCGTGCCGTTAACATAATAATCGGCAAATTCTGAAACTGAGGAATACTGCGAACCGTGCGACAGAGTTCTAAACCATCAATACCGGGCATGGCGACATCCAGAAGCAAAACCGAAACCCGTTCATGGTAAATCATCGACAAAGCATCAACGGCATTATCGGCTACCAGAACACGGTATTCGTGGCCTAATGCTTGTTTCACCAGTCCTTGCATGACTGTACTATCGTCAACAGCTAAAATAGTGGGTATAGAATCTTGGAGTACAGACATAGCAATTCATGTTCCTGAGTCGAGATGCCCTGCTAATTCACAATCAAGCCTATTCAAAACAGGCTTTTTAGCTGGATCTGAGTGCGACTAGCCATTACTTTCATTATAGAGTAAAAGCATTCTTTCGTTTCAAGAGTAACAATCTCTTATTTTTAAGCGAGATGATCATCATAGGACTGTCATCAATGTGGTTTCTCGATTATCACTCCTTGCCGGCATAAGAATTGTTAAATGATGTAATCTTTTTAATTTAACTTTTGTAAAAAAATAATTTTTTTTAAGTTTTTAGGCAAAATAGACATCAAGTATCACTAAAAAAATGGTGAAATGCCCGTAATTTTTTGAGAAGATTAAATCAAGGTTGAATCATTAAAGATTTAACACTCAGGTCAACCAAGGGCTTTAACCTTTGTTAAGATTAAGGAAAATAAAAAAGTTGTGTGAGATCAGGACTTTTGGACGAACAATGTCATACAGCTAAGGCGAGTCAAACCCATGTCTGTTAACGGTTGGCAATTGATTGTTGACTGTTAACGCTTGGGTCGTCAATTGTCAACGGTTAAAGGGAACTCGGTGCTCAACCCCTAACTGGCCAGTTTCAGAGAGCGTTGAATCCTGACTTCCTGATAGCAAGCCATTCTCCTGTATGGTGATTATCGATGAATGCAAGATTTTTAGGTGAAACCATGTTTAGCCCAGAGGGCAATACTCTTTCTCAGGTCATCCACACGGTTTCGGAAATCCCCTTTGATGATTTGACTCACTTAGCGTCTTATCTAGCTCAAGCTCCCATTGCGTTGATCACGTTTCGGGATGCGACTCATCAGTGGTTAAAATCTCAGGTCGGTTTAACGGGAACGATACACCCCTATCTCAACTTCTGTGAGTTTATTATAGAATTGCACGCCCAGCCCCAATCTACGACGCAGGATCAGGCGGAGATCGAAAATTTATGGCGATGCAAAGTTCCGAACTCTAACTTAACGCTACCATCGGAACCGATTCTGATTCCTGACACTTGGAAGGATAAAAGATTTACAGCCCAATCCTTAGTTCATGGAGATAACCCAATCAGATTTTATCTCGGTTTGCCCTTAATGACGACGGATCATTTAATGTTAGGGATGATCTCGATCATGGATTATTCTCCCCGTCAGTTGCCGTCGGATACGCTTAACGCCTTAATTTCCCTAACTCATCAAATTGTGAGTCAAGTGAATTTACACCGTCAACTGATTCAAACCAAAACAAAATTTAACCAGGTTGAACATATTATTAATGAACGAAAACAAATTTGGGAAGTGGTTCGCCAAGAACGGGATTTTGCTTGTGCAGTTCTCGATACAGTCAGTGCTTTAGTGATGGTTCTTGATCCTGATGGTAAGATTATTCGGTTTAATCGCACCTGTGAAAATCTAACCGGATATTTAGCAGAGGAAGTTTTAGGAAAAACCTTCAATGAAGTGGGACTAAAGCTATTTTCATCTGTAAACTCGAGCCAATCGCCAACTGTACCGGAAAAATCGCAACCAATCATCATGGAGTTTGATGAATCTCTCAAACCCCTAAAAGTTCAACCGTCTTGTTCTAAAACTCATTTGAGATCCGAGACTAACCCTTGGGAAACCGAATGGGTCAAGCCCAATGGTGAACACCTGTGGATTGCTTGGTCACAGACCACCTTGCTACAATCTAATGGCTTGATTCGCTATGTGATTATGACGGGGATTGATATTACAGAACGTAAACAGTCTCAAGAGCGTCTAGGACTTTTAGAACGGGCGATTACAGCTAGTCCCAGTGGAATTATAATTAGCGATTCAACTCAACCGGATTGTCCGATTATTTATTGTAATCCTGCCTTTGAACGGTTAACGGGTTATTGTGAACATGAAGTGTTAGGGATCAATTGTCGGTTTCTTCAAGGGGAGGATACTGATCCCAGGGCATTAACTCAAATTCGTACCGCAATTAAAAAGGAACAGGATTGTACCGTCACCCTGAAAAATTATCGCAAAGATGGCAGCTATTTCTGGAACGAACTTTCAATTTCTCCAGTGCGCGATCCAGATGGACGTTTAACTCATTTTATTGGAATTCAAACGGATGTTACCGCTCGTAAACAATCGGAAGACGCTTTACGACAAAGCGAAGCTCGTTATCGGCTGTTGGCGGATCATGCGACGGATTTGATTTCCCGACATAGCCCCGATGGTCGATTTTTATATGCCTCTCCCGCCAGTCGCCAACTGTTAGGATATGAACCGCAAGAATTAATCGGACAATCGGTTTATGACTTGATTCACCCTACGGATTTAGAACGTTCTAAACAACAATATCTACAACTGGGAAATAGCCCGGATATTTATACGGTTAGTTATCGGATTCGCTGTCGCAATGGAGATTATATTTGGTTTGAAAGTAGCTGTCATGGGTTGCAAAATCCTGACTCAAAAACCATTGATGAAATTATTGCCGTTTCTCGCAATATTACAGAACGGAAACAAGCTGAAACCCTATTGTTAGAACGTTCAAAGTTGTCTCAGTTAGAAGCCATTGTGGGAACGGCTTTGGGACATGGAGGCTCAATTACGACGATTTTAGGCCGTTGTAGTGAGGCGATCGCCCAATATCTCAAGGTAGCTGGAATCAGCATTTGGACATTGAATCTCGATAGTAACCAGTTGGATTTGCAAGCGGCCATCGGGTTAACGGTTCATCCGGGTCATATGACCGAAACCGACGTTTTAACCGATAACCTGCCCTATCCTCTGCCCGCAACAGGTTCTCAAACCCTAGATTTTCCCTTGGTGGTAGAAGGTCGTTTGGTGGGGTTGATGGGGATTCGGAGCGAACAAACCCTCAACGATGAGGTGCGCGGTGTTTTGGGATGGGTCGCGAATGCTTTAGCGGTTGGAATTGACCGGGTGAAAGCAAGGGAAGAACTGCAAAGTCGCCGGGAAGGGTTGTTGTTTCGTTTAGCGAGTCAAATTCGGGATTCTTTAGATATTGATACGATTTTAGGCACGGCGGTGAATGAAATTCGAGCGTTATTGCAAGTGGATCAATGTCATTTTCTGTGGTATTTACCCATGCAGCCGAATCAACAACCGAGTTTTACTGTCACCCACGAAGCCCAAAACCCGAATTTATCCGATGGGTTGCAGGATTATCCTCCTGATCAAATCCCGTTGTTAGCTGAAAAAATTCGCATGGCGATGACAATTCAAGTGGATAATATGCAAACAACAACGGCTTTAGATGAATCCACTTGTCGGTTTTTCCAAGAGGTGGGTATTTTTTCGTTATTGCTATTACCTTTAGAAACTCGATCCGGTCAACGGGGGGCGGTGGTTTGCAATCATTATCAAGTTCCTCGACCTTGGCGAGAAAGTGAGGTGGAGCTTTTACGGGCTGTAGTCGATCAGTTAGCGATCGCCATTGACCAAGCTGAATTATATGCCCAAACCCGCGCCGCCGCCTTGGCAGCCCAGACTCAAGCTTTCCATCTCAGTGAAGCTTTACAGGATTTAAAACAAAAAGAAGCCCAGTTAATTCAAAGTGAAAAGATGTCTTCGTTAGGACAAATGGTGGCGGGAGTTGCCCATGAGATTAATAATCCAGTGAATTTTATTTATGGAAATCTCACTTATGCGAAAGAATACACTCAAGATATTTTAGAATTGCTGGAATTATATCAAGAGATTTATCCGAATCCTAACCCAGAAATTCAAGAAAAATCTCAAGAAATAGAATTAGAGTTTTTAGTGGAAGATTTACCTAAAATTCTATCTTCAATGGAAATGGGGGCTGATCGCATTCGTCAAATTGTGGTGTCTTTGCGGAATTTCTCACGATTAGATGAAGCGGATATGAAGCCTGTTAATATTCATGATGGAATTGATAGTACCTTATTAATTTTGCAAAATCGCTTAAAACCCAAAGGTGCTTTTCAAGGGATTGAGTTAATTAAAGACTATGGTAAATTACCGATGGTGGAATGTTATGCTGGACAATTAAATCAAGTTTTTATGAATATTCTTAGTAATGCCATTGATGCTTTAGAAAATCAACCTGAACCTCGAATTATTAAAATTAGTACGGATGTTGTTCATCCTGATTTGAGGGAAATGAAAGCAAAATATCCTCCTTTGGATCAAGTTAGAATTATCATTCGAGATAATGGCTCTGGGATTGAAGAAAAAGTTAAAAATCGACTCTTTGATCCATTTTTTACCACAAAACCCGTTGGAAAAG
>NZ_JBJUDF010000048.1:0-3635 GCF_046067725.1 Planktothrix sp. | reverse complement strand
TTCAGTTTGTGTAATCGCATCAACAATGCGACTGGCAGAATCATTATCTGAAATTCGCATCATCTGGGATAAATCCGTATAAAAAGGAGATTCTTTGGGAATATATCCTTTTTCTGCATAGCCGAAAAATGCCACCATCCAATATAATTTGGCAACACTGGCGGGAAATCTGAGAATTGTATTATTATATCCGGCAATCCGATGAGTTTTAGGGTTACTGACATCAATTAAACTAATCGATAAAGATTCGGTAGGTAATCCTTGGATTTTAGCAATTTCAACCGCTCGATCAACCAGGGTTTGTAAGTCTTTACTGGGAGTTAAATTCGGCGGATTTTTAACGTTATAAACGACTGTTTTATCATCCTGGGAAGCTGAGGCAGAAACCGTAATATTTTGGGTTTGAGATTGCGGTTTTGCAGGTGGAAAGATCAGTTTAAAAATGGTTCCAACTGTCCAAATTACAGTTAAGAATAAAGCCATTAAAAATAGAATTCGAGAATATTTTAATCGAACTAATGAATCAGGTTTAATTCTAACGTTATGCCTGAAAGGATAACCTCGAACCGAAGAACGTCGAACAGACCGACGGCGTTTTGTAATATAAGCCATATCCAAGAAAATAGGAAAATAAAATATAGGATAGCAGTTGTTTGTTAATCGTTGACAGATACCGAGTTGTTTAATTATCTATCGGGTAATGTTAAAGCGAGTTGATAGATTTGGCGACGGGGAAGACTGGTGGCTGCGGCGAGTTGACGACTGGCTTCTGAACGGGAAATCCCCTGCTGGAGAAGGCGTTCGAGTTCAGCTTTCAGTTGCTCTTCCGTCAGAGGAGTTGGGGACTCGCTGGCGCCTGCAATCACCAAGGTGAGTTCCCCTTTGGGGTTGTGTTCTTGATAGTATTGTACGGCTTCTACTAAGGTTCCTCGCCAGAATTCTTCATGGAGTTTGGTTAATTCTCGTGCAATTACAATTGACCGTTTTGAGTCTAAATTTTGCTCTAAATCTTGTAATGTTTCCAGAAGACGATGGGGGGCTTCATATAAAATGATAGTTCGAGATTCTGTTTTTAATAAAGTTAAACGCTGTTGACGTTCTTTGTTTTTTGTGGGTAAAAATCCTTCAAAAACAAATCGATCCGTTGGCAATCCCGCAACACTTAAAGCGGTTAAACTAGCACTCACCCCCGGAATCGGAATAACGGGAATTTCCGCCTCTAAACACGCTTTTACTAATTCATATCCAGGGTCAGAAATCCCTGGCATTCCGGCATCCGTAACTAAAGCGATCGCATTTCCCAGGCGCAGAGATTCAACCAAACTAGGAATCCGACGCTGTTGATTATGTTCATAGTAACTCAGTTGGGGCGTTTTAATGTCAAAATGGTTTAAGAGTTTGGCTGTATGACGGGTATCTTCGGCGGCAATCCAATTCACATTATGTAAAACTTTGATCGCCCGTAAGGTTATATCTTCGAGGTTGCCAATGGGAGTACCGACAATATAAAGAGTTCCAGCTTGAATATTCATGATTAATTAACAGCAATATGCAAAAATAAATGTGATATCAAACACATTCTTAGAAGGAGGATTTTAGCTATCTTAGAGGAAGGGATCGGAACTTGATCGAAGCCCTACCTACTTAGTGTATCGCGGGTATTGACTGAGTGATCAACAACCCGTTGTGTTGAAAGTCCTGCGGTGACAGGGAAACCCTTCTAATTCATTATCCCTTAATATCAACATTTTTTGATCTTATGGCACAAGGCTTATTTATTGGATTAATCACACTAGATTTTATTTATTCGGTTCACGAATATCCGAAGAAAAATCAAAAAATTGTAGCTTCTGATTATCTTGTTTCTGCTGGAGGGCCAGCGACAAACGCCGCCGTTACATTTAATTGTTTGGGAAATCAATCCAGTTTATCTGGTGTCTTAGGAATTCATCCTTTAACCCAACTCATTCGCTCAGATTTAGAGAATTATCAAATTAATATTATAGACTTAGATCCAAATCGTTTAGAAGCTCCTCCGGTCTCCTCAATTCTGGTGACTCCCAACACTGGAGAACGCACAGTTATTTCCATTAATGCAACCAAATCTCAAGTTTCAAACCGTTTAAATTTACTTGAATCTTTAGATAATATTGATATTATTTTAATCGATGGTCATCAAATCCCTATCAGTCAGGAAATTATTCAACAAGCTAAAATCAAACAAATTCCTATTGTCTTAGATGCTGGAAGTTGGAAACCGGGATTAGAACAGATTTTACCTGATATTAATTCTGTTATTTGTTCGGATAACTTTTACCCCCCTAACTGTCAAAACTCTGAAGATGTCTTTACTTATCTTCAATCCCTAAATATTCCTAATATTGCTATTACAAAAGGCGAAAAACCCATTCAATATGCTAGTCTTAAAGAAGGCAGTGGCAATATACCCATTCCCCAGATTCAAGCCATTGATACATTAGGAGCCGGAGATATTTTGCATGGCGCATTTTGCCATTTTATCTTATCCCAAAACTTTACGACCGCCTTAGCTGAATCCGCCCAAATTGCAGCTAAATCTTGCCTTTCTTTTGGGACTCGCCAATGGATTCAATCTTTAAACTATTAACTTTTCAGATTTTTATGATGCTAACAACTAAACAAAATTTACAACTGATTGCTGTATTTTGGACGATATTAGGCTTAACCTTTTTTGGACTAGGGTTAACTGATTGGTTCCATTTACCTTATTTAATTTATTTAGATGAATGGCATTTTTTATGGGCAATGGTTTCTGTTTGCATTGGATTAATAACCGGATGGATATTAGATTTAGTTGCTCAGACTGTGATTCAACAGAGTTTAGTAAAAACAGACATCAATCATAAGATTAACTTTTGGCAAATACTAGGGGTAAAACCTTTAATTTTATTAATCGTTTTGATCGGTTTAGGAACAATGTTCCCCCTAATCGGTTTCACTCTACCCTTACAGAGATTAGTTGATTTAGCATTAGGAACTGCATTTCTATGGAGTTGTTACCGTTATTGGTTCATCCTTTTCTCTGATCTGAATTTCCCTGAATCTTGATCTGCAAAAAATAAAATTGTAGACAATAGGAAATGATTAGGATATAATTAGAATAACAATTTTTATTAAAAATATTTATTATTCTGAATATGGCTGAGACTCAATCGTTAAAAATCACCCTCCCTCCTCTACAAATTACCTTAAATGATGGGCAACAAGTGAGTTTACAATGGTTGCCTCCATCCCCTCTAAATGAGTCTTCCCAAGCGCCTCAACCGCCTCAACTTCCTCAACCGCCTCAACTTCCTGATGGATGGAAAAAATGGGTTGCTGCTAATAAATTTATCAATCAATCCGATGAAGCGTTAATTCAATGTATGGTAAAACATGGCATAGATGTTAAGCTTGCCATGGAAGAAGTAACAGGCATTAGTAATCAACCTTATTTCCAAGCAGGACAAGAAATCTTACAAAAGTTACAAAAATTAGAATCGCTTTTACAAATTCAAAATCAACTGGCAACGTTAAACCCGAATTATTATACCATTCCTCGCATTCCTTTTTTATCCAAAGATGAATTTTTAGAACACTATTATAGTCAAAATAAA
>NZ_JBJUDF010000047.1:0-6004 GCF_046067725.1 Planktothrix sp. | reverse complement strand
TAATGGGTATTGAAAAAACTTTATCCTCAGTAATGGGATTAACTCAAATTGCTGCGGGAGCCAGTGTTTTAAACCTTGGTGTGAGTATTGCTGGTTTTGCCTATATGGGCTATAAACTGCACCAAATTCAAAACACTTTAGGCAATATTCAACAATCAATGGAAACAGGTTTTAATCGAGTTGAAGCTGACTTAAATCGGATTGAAAATAACTTAAACGCGGGTTTTTATCATCTTGATCAGCGCTTCAATCAAGTTGACAATAGTTTAGATATTATCTCTGGACAATTAGCTTATCTGTATTTATTAGTAGAAGATAGTCGCCAAAAACAAAAAAGCCTCGCTAAAGCGATTTCCCATCTTCATCAAGCCATGCTAATTAAAGAAATTGCGGCTTTAAAAGCTGAACTTGATGATCGCTCTCGTTTTCCTGATGAATCACCGAGATCAGCCATTAAAACAGCTTGCAGAGTGCGATTATTTCTCAGTAATCAAGCCATACAAGCTACCCCAGAATTAGATGCTGAAATTATGCTTAATGCTGATGTTTCTATTCAAGGTTGGGCTGTAGCCATCGCAACAGAAGCCAATCTTCTCCTAGAAATAGGAAAACATCAAGAAGCTAAAGAATTACTGGCGGTGGAAGTCCCTCAATTTAAACAAGTAGCGGAAAGATGGGGTCAAGCATTAATTAATCATGAAAACAGTTATTTATCTACCGCTTATCGCTTTAGTAATGATCGGTTTAATCACTATATTACCCCCGAAAGAGTCGAACGAATTACGCAAATATCAACAAGCGATCGCGCCTTATCTCCAGAGCAAATTAGAAGCAAAAAAACTCACGTTGATGTAGAATTTGATATGTCCTATAGTGCTACTAAATTTGATCGAGCCTGGACTTATCACCAAATTGCTGTAGCTGAATATTTGGATAGTTTGAGCGAACTTTCAGCCAGATTAGAAAGTTTAGAATCGTTTGCCGATCTGTGCGAAAGTAAAGGGGTGAAAAGCAGCCAAGAAATTATCCCTGGAAATGACGCTGAACCCGGTATATATGCAATATAAGATATAGCAAGTCTAAATCGGTTGTAATAATCTCTATGACTCAAACCCTGACCGTAGGGGCAATTCATGAATTGCCCCTACCACAAATCAAATAGGATTGCTATATGGGGATACTACTCATAAAAGAAAAGCACCACAAATGAAGCAAAATTCGGCTAAAAGTGGCAGTATAGATGAGATGTTTTTATGTCTCAGACCTCATGGGGTGACAACCCGGTGAGATAGGAGCAATTATGGCAAATTTTCAAAAAAATATCAGTTAGTTTATTGCCTCTTAATCGTTACCTAATTTATAATTAAAAGTGATACTGATAGGGAAAAAATGATCATGAATTTACAAGAATTGCAAAAGCAGGCATTACAGTTACCTATTAGCGATCGCTGGCAATTAGTACAAACTCTGTTAGAGTCATTGCAGCGAGAAACCAGTTCTAAAATGTGGGAATTTTAGTAATTGCACCTGGGGAGTTAGAAAATCTTACGGGTTAGTAAATTAAGCGAGCATCCCAACATCGTGTAGGCTTTAATTAGAGGATAACTGAAATATCAAGGGCGTGATTTAATCAAAACACGAACCCTTGAATTAGCTTTGCTTAAATCAGCTTTATTCAGGATTAAAACTACCTCCATATTCTCGCCCAGACACATTTTCAATCGCTTCTAATGCGGCTCGTGATCCAGCGATAATATCTCGTTCTTCTCCTCCTAAATACAACCGCCCAAAACTTCCGACAGCCGTTACTTGCAGAATATTAATTAATGCGGCTTTTTCCGCTTCATTCGCGGCTAAAGCAGCATAAGCGGCGGGTTGAACTTCCAAAATATATAAACTTTGACCGCCTAAAATTAACTGACCTCGACGGTTACGATTAATCAATTGAGCTTGATGGGGGTCAAGATTACGAATAATTTGACTGGTCATAATTTGAGGTTTGAGGCGATCGCGTTCCTGTAATCCCAAAAAGTCTAAAATCGCCCGTCCTGCTGTCACCGTATCTCCTTGACGACTCGAATGAATTTCTAAAAGGCCATAAAGCCGTTCAATAAACAATACCCCCGGACGTACAGACGTCGCTTTCAAAGCAACATCTGTAATCCGGTTAATTTCAATTCCCGGCGACACTTCAATCCACAAAGAAGAATCTCCAGGTAAAGGTAAAAACCCCAGTGACACTGTACCAATATAAGCTGCGTGTTGCCGTTGCAGATTATCTAAATAAACGTAGCTGCGTAATTCTATACCCATTTTCAGTGATCAGTTATCAATTATCAGTGATGAGTGGACAATCTCGCTTGGGCAACAGTCAACAGTCAACAGTCAACGGTCAACAAACTATGAACATTGTGGCATTATTTGGGGCACTGCAAACAGAATAACTGTAGGCCTTGATTAGTTAGCCTAATCTCCTTGTAAAGCCACCACAAAAACTAAAAGCAAAGCTTCTGTCCATTCCACCACCGCACCATAAGTATCTCCGGTGTGCCCTCCGAGACGAGCGTTCAACCAAGCACCGATTAAAATAGCGATCGCACTTCCCCCTAACGCCAAACCAACCGCGACTAACCAATAGTGGGGATACAGAAACACCATAAACCCACTAAAAGCCATCAACAATAACGCCCCCGGAATTAAATCCCAAGAAGAATAGGGGGTATCTTTATGAAACGCTCCTTTTCCAGTGGCTTTTAGATAGGGATAACGAGCAATCGCCACTAACTGTCCCCAACGACCCCACCCCGCGACCGCCATTAAAATTAAACCTCGATTTAAACTTAAATCTTGTAACGCCGATACTTTTAATAAAATAATGGCGATCGCCGCCATCACTCCGAAAGCCCCCGTCACACTATCGGCCATCACTTCTAGGCGTCGATTTGGGTCAGTAACCGCTAAACCATCGGCGGTATCCATCGCACCATCTAAATGTAATCCGCCAGTGATGGCAATTCCAGCTAAAATCACGAAGGCTGAACGAGTCAAAAGGGGACAACCGAGTAGGGATAATCCCCCATCGATTAATCCTAAAATTCCGCCAATCAATACCCCAATCACCGGAGCAAAACGAGCAATTCCTCGAAACTCCAACGTCCAAGACAGGGGAATGGGGAAACAAGTATAAAAAGCCATAGCGGCGGCTAACGCAGCACCCTGTCGCTGGAAAAATTCAGACAGCGATCGAATTTCTTTATCATCTGACATGGCAAAAAATTAAATTTGCATAGATCTATAAATATTTTCTAGGTTATGCCAGAATTGAAATAACAACTCATGTTTTGTCTGACTCAAGTCAAAGCATCTCATCGGAGTTTACCAACTCCAGGGTTGTTCAATGACACATCTACTCAAAAACGAATCCATCCTTTTGAATTCTTTCCCATGATTTCGCAGCGGTAAAGAAATAGGTGAGTTACCAACAGGGTTTGTCTTTGGCCATTGTAGTTTTGCTACAATGACAATACCTACAACAAAGCTTGAAACGTATGGTTCTAGTAATTGGCAATAGCTTAAGATGGGTTGAGAAATTTCAAGAAAATTTCGACTCCAGCCTGAGTGTTTCCTAAAATATTATTAGATTAAAACCATAACATCAATTCGGGAGGAAGCAAAACAATTAAGGTTCCCAATTTGGCAGAGTATTGGATTTTACCTGTACAGCCAGACACCTTTGTTCGTAATTCCTCTACACCCAGGGATGGGATAACTTGACAACTAAAGATTTTTTGATTCCACAGAGTGATTACTAATTCTGTGATTTACAGATTACATCTGAGGCTTTTGCTCCATGAGTTACGACCAACTAAACTACAGGGTGTCTGCTCCTTGCATTATCGATACGGGTATCATTCTTAACAAGCGGGATATGCAAAAACTGCTTGTTGATTTAGGTCGTGTCCGTTATTTACATATCCAAGACGGGCAAATATGCAGTGAAGCAGAAGGATACATCCTAGAAGTTTTTGCGAATCCCCAACAAGCAACTTTAGTGGCGAATCATTCGTTGTATTTGAATGTATATAGTTTTGATTACTTAGAACTTAAACAGTCTCCTGAGCAGGAAACTTATTTTGATCTGGTTCAAGAAGGGGGACGTTTGTTACGATTAATTCCCTTAACTAATCCCTTACAAGAACAATTTAATCGCAATTTTAATGCAGCGGCTTTAGATGCGGTTATGGATCAAGTTTTGTCTTCTAATTGGGATAGTCAAATTGATGATGATGACTGTCCGTTCTAACGTTTAAAAGCTGGAAAATCTTGATTTTGAACACCCCGACTAAACGTTAAAACGGGTTGTTTCAACACCCGTTTAGACCGAAAAAAGGAAAGGGGAAAACATACTTTCCCCACTTTTCCTGTGTTGTTTTTTGATTTTTATATGTCACATTCTTTTTCCTTTGAAGTTCAAGCATGCTGTCACCAAACAAAAGCCCGGGTCGGGTTATTTCATACTCCTCATGGTTGGGTTGAAACCCCACGATTTATGCCTGTGGGAACCTTAGCCAATGTTAAAACCCTGACTCCAGCACACTTGAAAGAGGCAGGCGCTCAAATGGTTTTATCGAATACCTATCACCTGCATTTACAACCGGGGGAAAAAATTGTAAACCGGGCTGGAGGTTTACATCGGTTTATGGCCTGGAATGGCCCGATTTTGACCGATTCGGGTGGCTTTCAAGTGTTTAGTTTAAGTGAAATTCGCACCATTACCGAGGACGGCGTAACCTTTCGGTCTCCCCATGATGGACAAATTATTGAATTTACCCCAGAACGTTCCATTCAAATTCAAAATGAATTAGGAGCGGACGTGATTATGGCCTTTGATGAATGTCCTCCCTATCCCGCCAGTCGAGAAGCGGTGTTAAAAGCCACACAACGCACGAAACGTTGGTTAGAACGCTGTATTAATGCCCATCAACGCAGTGACCAAGCGTTATTCGGAATTGTACAGGGGGGGATTTATTCGGATTTACGACAACAGGCGGCGGAGGAGTTAGTCAAATTTGATTTACCCGGATATGCCATTGGCGGGGTGAGTGTGGGGGAACCTGCGGCATTAATTGAAAAAATTGTTCAGGTGACAACCCCGATTTTACCGTTTCATAAACCGCGTTATTTAATGGGGGTGGGAACTTATCGGGAAATGGCCCAAGCCATTGCGGCTGGAGTTGATTTATTTGATTGTGTGATTCCCACTCGTTTAGCTCGTCATGGGGCGGCGTTAATTAAGGGAGAACGATTGAATTTAAAAAATGCTCAATTTCGAGAAGATTTTCAACCTTTAGATGAAACTTGTCCTTGTTATACTTGTCAAAATTTTAGTCGGGCTTATATTAGTCATTTAGTTCGGGCGAAGGAACTATTAGCTTATACTTTAATCTCGATTCATAATGTAACAGAATTAATTCGGTTTACCCAACGCATTCGAGAGGCAATTTTAAACCATCGTTTTGTGGAGGAATTCCAATTTTGGTTAAGTCCAGCACCGGATTCTGAAACGGTTTTAGATGAAATTGAAATTAATAAACGGAGTCACGGATAATGGTTTAGCTGGAGGTTTTAACACGCTTCTTTGAATCCCTGATAGGAATTAGTGGTTATTATAAGCAAATCATGATATAATTACCTTTAGAAAACTAATTAACTCGATAGATACAGGTAGAACTAGCTTTAAAGCACCTGTATCTTTTTTATTATGCCTCCATTATGTTTCAATCCCTGAAAGGGATTTGTGGTTATTATAACAATGAGAAAGATAATTTATCGGCTGCTGATATTGAAGTTTCAATCCCTGAAAGGGATTTGTGGTTATTATAACCTTTTTCAACTTGCAAAATAAACGGAGAATAATCGACGTTTCAATCCCTGAAAGGGATTAGTGGTTATTATAACCTGAATTATGGCCTTACCCTAGAGTCGCGTTAACGGTTTCAATCCC
>NZ_JBJUDF010000046.1:0-8465 GCF_046067725.1 Planktothrix sp. | reverse complement strand
ACAAGTTAACCCAATAGAAAGATTATGGAAACAGATTAAAAAGAAATTGAAATGGGAACTCTTTGAAAACCTGGACAGTTTGAGAAATCGGCTCTCTCAAGTTTTACAGGAGTTAACACCCCAAGCTATTAAATCTGTGACTGGATGGGATTTTATTTTAGATGCCTTATCTGTAGCATACATTTAAGGATTTCATATTATATATTTGTTAGCAAATGTTAGCAAAAAAGTATCGGCTAAACTCATTGATGTACCCTTTATTTTTAGCTGTAATTCCTGCTCAGCCGAAGGCGATCGCACAGCCAAAAACTAATGGAAATCGCAGCACGAGAACTCTTAACCGTTTAAACCACTGACTTTCTACTCAATCGGCGGTAATTGAGGTAAGGGTTGTTGAGCTTCGGGAAGTTGAGGGAGGATAGACCCCGACTCAGGGGGATCTGACGATAAAGTCGGTAATAAGGTGGTTGTGGGTTGAGCTTTATTTTGAGCTTTTGTGAGTAAATCAACCGTATCACCTAACGCTGTCGTTAAGCTGTTGCGGGTTTCCAGATGGGCGGCTTTTTCAAGTTCTAAAGCTTCCATGAGTTGATGAATTTGCTCACGGGAGCGATCGCGTTCTAACATGACTTCAATTAATTTCGCTTTCACCTCATCAAGAGTTTTTAACTGATCAATTTCTTGACGAACCGCGACCCGCACTTGTAACTCATTGGGAAGAGGAGATAAACGTTGCCATCGTTGTAATTCTCCTCGGAGTTCCCCCACTTGTTCTAAATAGCGTTGGGCTTCTTGGCGTCGTTGCTGGGCTTCGATATTGTAGCGTTGTCGCCATTGGTCAGAACTTTCCGTTGCTGCATGAAGCTCCTGTTGGGTGTGTGCCAACAGTTGTTTTAAGCGTTTAATTTCGTCTAGCCACTGTCGGACATCTTGAGTCATAGAACTGCGGGAAATCACGAATCAATCAACTAACCATCTTATTAACCTCAATACTATTGAGTCAAGCAACTAACTGGTCAAAAACCATATCATTTGCTAAAGTATAAATGCCAAGAGACTGCATCTATATCACTCCTGGTGTTTCTGACTCTGGTAACAACTTAAACGAAGGTTTTAGTCAATTCTAAGATATGAAATGATTCTCTAAATATTTTAATATACAGTTGAAGTAGACAACAGATGATCATCATTTTTGACTTGTCGCAACTTTTTAAAGGTAGATTGTCTTAGCTTCATTGGTAAAACTGATAAAATTAATCCGACTCCTGTTTTAAGATAGGAGTGGGATTTTCCCCGCCAAACCAGTGTTTGTCCGGTGGAAGTTTCTCCCGTTTCAATTAACCGTAATCCTAATAATAATTGGGTTTCAGCTAGACGGGATTGACGAATAAATTCGCAAGTTTGAGAATCAAATTTAAAACTTTCTAAATAATTTAATTTATCGCGTAAATAAGGAATGGCTCGGTTAATTCCCTGCTGTTCAGCATGAACTCGATATTCCATTAAGCGTTGGGGTAAATAATATCCCTGTTTCCCGGCTAATGCTAACCGGACAAATAAATCATTATCTTCACAATTCTGTAAATTAGGACGCATGAAATCTACATCTAATAACGCTTGACGACGAAATAAGGTAGCGCCAACCTGAAAACTTTGTTGAATGAAGACAATCTCTAATAAATTGTTAACGAGTCCTTGGGTCAGGTTTGTTCTTCCCCAGTGTTGAGAATTTTGCTGAGTTATCTGTTCATCTCGCTGATTATTAATATCTATAATCCAGTGATCAGTCCCAATAAAATCAACTTCAGGATGTTGATCTAAAATTGCTGTTGTTATTTCCAAAAAATCAGGAAGTAAGCGATCATCATCATCAAATTTGATAAAATATTCTCCCGTTACTTCCTGAAAACCTGAACGCATATTATTACTTTTACCCATATTTTGAGGATGGCGGATATAACGAATTCGAGAATCTTGATATTCTGCCATTAACTCTGGAGTTCCATCGGTTGAACCGTCATCACAAACAATTAATGCCCAATCGGAATAGGTTTGTTGTAAAACACTTTCAATGGCGATTGGTAAGAGGTGACAGCGATTAAAAGTTGGGATACAAACGGTAACTTTAGTCATGAGTTGATCATGGGTACTACTTATACATTTTCTGGAGTTTTTGCATGGCTTTTTGAATCTTGCGATTGGTTTTTTTCAACAAAGTCGGCGGTTTCAAGACTTGAGGTTTTAGTTCAGGTTGCTTGAGAAAACGATAGTGCAGAAAGATATCTTGATAACGGATCTTAACATCTTCTCCTTGGCATAATCGGGCAAAATCAGCCGAAGAATAGTTCATATAATGGATGCGATAAATCCGTTTCAATCCATCTTGATTATAAAGAATATTATTAAGATTAACAAAAGCATCTGCATCCGCACAATTTCCCGTGACTTCTTGCTTATTAGAGCTTCTAGTAAAGTTAAAAAGTTTGAAGTTTTTGGCAAAGGTGATGTAAATTGATAACGCAGCACTCGACCACCAAAATTTAGGTCTTAACCATTCAATTTCTCCTTGATCAATGGCTCGTTTTTTTAAATCTTCTAACTGCTCAACACTAAATACACCTTTTTGAGACGCAAAAAAACTATCACAGTGTAATCGAGGACGGATTTCAGCTTCAGTTAATCCGGTTTTTTGTTCAATAATTGATAAATCAAGCGGAGTAACTTCTCTCGGTTTTTGATGTTCCCAATCATCTAAAATAAAATCGTAATCGTTCAGTTTTTCAAAGACATCATCTACAGATTTCATTGCTAAACTATCCGCATCAAAAAATACAAATCGATCAAATTTTCCATTAAAAGATGCCCATTTTCTCTGAAGAGGACTTTTATATCGGGCTGGACGAGATTGCTTTAAATCCTTAGCTCTGGAGTGAGAGTTCCAAACTTGGAAGGCAAAATTGTCCCAAGCTTCTAGTACAATTGTATTGTCAAATAAAGTGACATTTTCTCTGCGGCTGATTTCCTGTTTGACTTGTTCCAGACGATGATCATAAGGAATTACACAAACGGGAATATCAGGACTAATATTAACCTCAATGCTATTGAGTAAAGCGACTAACTGGTCAAAAACCACATCATTTGCTAAAGTGTAAATGCCAAAAGACTGCATCTATTAACTCCTCGTGTTGATCAACGTCCTAACAATTTAAACTAACGTTTCAGTAAATTCTATGACGCCAGACAATTCTCTCAACATTTTAATGATTTCTTCAACGTTCCCCTATCCCCCCAGTCGAGGCGGAACAGAGATTAGGACGTTTAACTTGCTGAAATATCTCCATTCTCACCATAATATTACCTTAGTGACTCAACGACATTCAGGGGTCAGTGATCAAGATGTGGAAGAATTGCGTCAATGGGTGAGTCAACTGATGGTTTTTCCCCTTCCTCCTGAGCCGGGTTCTTCAGGAGTGGGTAAAGTGGGACGGTTTTTAAATTCCTTAATAAAAAGTACGCCTCCTAATGTTCTCTATCGTTATTCTCAAGAAATACAAACTTGGATTGATCAAGGAATTCAACAAGGCAAATTTGATGTGATTACTTGTGAACATAGTGTTAATGAAATTTATATTCGACCTTCCTATTTAAACCAAGTTCATACCGTTGTTGATATTCATAGTTCTCTGGTGGGTTGGACTCGTAATCATTTAGAAATGGGGGCTTCTCCCAATCCTCAACGCGATCGCATTTACTTAAATTTATTATTAGAACGATATGAAAAACGCTATGCTGCGAAATTTCATGATTTAGTTGTGACCACCGATGATGATGAAAAACAGTTTCAGGAATTTAACCCTCACGGTCAAATTCATGTGATTGCGAATGGCGTTGATTTAGACTTATTCCCTATGCGATCGCAAGATATTGATAATCATAATTTAGTCTTTGTTGGAGCCATGGATGCCTCCCATAATATCGATGCGGCTCGATTTTTTACCCTAGACGTTTTACCGGTGCTACAAAAACGCTATCCTGATGCAAGCTTTACGATTGTCGGAGCACGACCCATCCCAGAGGTCTTAGACTTAGCCAAATATCCAGGGGTTACTGTAACTGGAGGAGTTCCCCAGGTAGTTGATTATCTCCATCAAGCCCAGGTTTGTGTCACGCCCTTACGCAGTGGCTATGGAATTAAAAATAAAACCCTAGAAGCCATGGCTGCTGGAGTTCCCGTGGTCGCCAGTGATCGCGGGTTGGAAGGATTAGCCGTTGATGGGTCAAATCATCCCCTTCGAGCTTTAAGAGCTAATTCCGTCGCGGAATACGTGGAAGCCATTAGCCAATTGTTTGAACAACCGAATCTGCGACAGCAATTGTCGCAAAATGGGCGATTATTAATTGAAACTGAATATACTTGGGAACGAGCCGGAGAACGTTATGAACAAGTGTTACTCCGTCGTTAGCCTAATTCCCCTTTCTATCTGAATCCATGATGAATCCTTTAGAGACAGGTCATCAAGCCTCTCCCCGAAAAAAAAGTCAACCTCCCAAACCCAAAGCTAAAACGGGTCAATCCCAAACTCTATCAGGTTTACAGCGTCGTCAAATTCGACGTTCTCAACGTCCTGTTGTACCCCAGAACCAATCATCTGCTAACTCCTTAAAACCTTTGGTTAAAAAGACAAATCAACCTCTGCGGATCTTGTGGAAAAAATGGATTGCAGATGGGGTGGCTTTTACCCTGCTGTTTGGCGGGTCAGCCGTCATTGGCGGATCGGCTTGGTTTAGTTATCAACTCATTGTTAATCCTGATGTGGGAATTGGGTTGAATCAATTATTACCCGCTTGGACACAAATTCCCCTACAACGTCGAGACTCAATTCAAACCTTAGAAGAAATTAATCAAGCTCTCAAAAAAGAAGGATTGATTGCTGGAAAATCCTTTGAATTACCTCAACTAGATTCTCTTCAACGGGAAACAACTCAAGCTTCTCTTCTTCCCTTTTTACAAGGATTATTAAGTTCTAAATCTCTGGTTCAAAACTCATCGGATTTGTTAATTCCGGTGTTAAAAACTCGCCAATCTAGTATCGCTCATCCCTGCAAAGGAACTTGTCAAGAAATTGTACAATTACGAGTTTATGAAGCGGTGCAAATGCCTTATCAACGCTTGGGTAGCACTCAATATTATCGCTTAACTCAACAACTCAAGACTTTAGGGCCAGCCGAATCCTTTGTGATTTCATCTTTAATTGGAACAGAATCGAATCAACAAGGTTCTAATAAGCCACTTCCCTTAACTCGATTAACGCCATTTAAAGGCACAATTCCTCACATGGGGCTGTGGTTTAATCTCAATAGTGAGCGAGTCATGGGGGAGAAAATTGTTCCTTATGGGCAGATTATTCATTACAATCCAAGTCATCATCATTTGAGTATGATGTTGGAATGGAAAAGTGCTGCTGGACAGCAACCGATTTGGCAGGAAGTCACAGGAGGAAAAGACCCGGAATTATTAATTGAACAAACGATTGGTTTAGAACCTCAGTTTAGTATTTATCAAGTTCAACCTTTGAAATTTATTCCCAACCCGATTCAATTAACATCAATTTCTTTAGATGAAGTGTTTTTAGATGATTATAATTATCGTCAAGCCTTACGATTGGCTCGCAGTGGGTTATGGTCGCCTGCATTAAATTTAATTAAACCTTTAAAAACTAATATTATATCGGGAAATCGTTCTCCTTTAAAATGGACATCAACGGTTCAAGCTCAGTTAGATTTAATTGAATTTCATGCTAAAATTACAAAAGCCCAAGCCATCGCAGCCTGGGCAAGTCCCAGTCAACAAATGTTAGCGAGTTTAATTGATGGACGCTGGAGTGAAGCCTTAGCGGTTTTAAAAAGTAGCTCTGGAAATCAACCTGAAATTACTCAGTTATTACGTTCTAATCGGGGACGGATTAAAAATCGTTTGAATGCAGCTTTGTTAGAAAATCCTGAACAACTGGATTTAAAAACCTGGGGTGCTTTAATGATTGCGGCGGAAGCCGGAAGAAATGAAGCGATTACTTGGTTAGATGAACAACCTAAAACCAGTCAAAAAGATCGTCAAAAAATTTTAGAGTTATTATTAAAATCCATAGACTAAAAATTGTAACTCTCCTTTCATGATTTATGCTAGAGCAAACTTCATCTGCATCTAACTTAGGATTTTGGGAAAAACAACGCCAAAAAATTGCTTTTTATTTAGAAGATATTGAAACCCCACTGGGAAAAACCCTTAATTTAACCTTAACGGGAATCATCTTAATTTCCTTAGCGAGTTTCATTGCTCAAACCTATCCCCTTTCTCCGAGTGTTCGTTCTCGTTTAGAAGGGTTGGATTTTATGATTTTAATTTCTTTTACCCTTGAATATATCCTTCGATTTTGGGCTGCTGAAAATAAAAAAAAATTTGTATTAAACCCTTTATCATTAATTGATCTATTTATTATATTACAAGGATATTTAAGATTTTTAAATATTAGTTATTTGAGAATTTTTCGTTGGTTTAGGGTTCTTCGATTAATCCGATTTATTGATGTAAAAATATCAATTTTCCGAATTCAAACTGAAGATGGGATGATTCTTGCTCGAATTATTTTTACACTATTAACGATTATTTTTATATTTTCTGGTCTGATTTATCAAGTTGAACATCCTGTTAACCCGGAAATCTTTAAAACTTTCTTAGATGCGGTGTATTTTTCCGTTGTCACCATGACAACTGTAGGTTTTGGAGATGTTACCCCCCTATCAGAAATGGGGCGATTTTTAACCATATTAATGATATTAACCGGAATTGCTTTAATCCCTTGGCAATTAGGAGATTTAATTAAACAATTAGTTAAAACCGCTAATCATATTGATACGATTTGTGTCGGTTGTGGATGGTCAGTTCATGATAAAGATGCCCATTTTTGTAAACGATGTGGAACTCCCTTAAATCCTTCCAAATTGAAAGGGTTTTAGAGTTTAAAAATGTCCTAACCGTCATGGGTAGCGCTATAATTTTTTCAACAGAAGAGAGTTAAGTTTTTTTATTCAGCTTGACCGATAACAATAAAACCCGCCCAATGTTTGGGGTCGGGATAATTTTTCATCGTAATTAACATCGCTTGGCGCAAGGCTTGGGCTTTATCATTAGTTTGTTGAAGTTGCTGATAAAAGGTTTGCATTAATTCAAAGGTTTGAGTATCCTCAACTGTCCACAGGGAAACAATTAAACTCGGAACCCCAGCCGCCATTAAGGAACGAGATAAGCCTAAAATTCCATCGCTGGTAATGGTTCCTGCACCTGTATTACAAGCACTTAAAACAACTAAATCAGCCGTTAAATTTAACCGGAGAATTTCTTCTGAAGTTAGTAAACCATCATCGGAGTTTGAGGGAGAAAGGGCGATCGCTCCGGGAATTCCAGAACCTGTTATATCACTTAAAATTCCATGAGTCGCCAGATGAATATAACGGGCATTTTCTATCTGTTTAAGCACATTAGATTCTGTTGCTTTTTCCCCTAATAACGGTTCAGTTTGAAGTAGTTTAGCAATAGCGATCGCTTCTTTTTCACTAGCAGGAAGCGGTTGTAAAAATTGGGGTTCTTCTCCGGGTAATAAAGCTACTTTTGGCATTTGAGGATTCCCCAAAACTAAGGCGGTATTTTCGCTATTTTTTGGCTGTTGTTTTTGCTGTTCTGCGGTTAATTGTAACAGTTGAATTGACGGGGAAGTTAAAATCGTATGGTTTTGAATTAGATAATTTCCCTGTTCATCAATTAAAGCTTGAAACGGAACTAATAATAAGTCTTGATGGGGGATAAAAATAATTTTATCTTGGGGATTTTTAGGTAATAAATCGGCAATGGGAGCAATTAAGAGTTGATACAGTTTATTTAATTGTTTATTGGTCAAATTATCTGCTTTTAGTGCTGAAATTCCTGAATCTAAACTCACACGAATTCCCCGGACTAAATCATTTAAGGGAGAAGGAGGTGGCAGTTCTTCTGGACTTAACATCGGCACGAGGTTATCTGTTTTTAAATTTGTTAAATCAACAGACCGAAACTGCACCGCACCATCGGGTTTAACGACCCAAATTAATAAGGTAGAATTTTGCTTAAATTGATCAACAATAACCGAATATTCAACTAACGTCGAATTTTGCTGTTTAGCTATTTGTTGAATCTCTGAAAAGTTAGGCGGTTCTAACGAAATTGACTTTAATTTTTTTGGTGATATATTATTGTGCGCTACCAACTCAACAAAGGCTCTCGCTCTGCCTCTTTCAGCAATTTCTAACGCTTTTTCAATTTGTTTCTGCTCTATTAAAACTTGTTGTAAAACGCCATAACTTTTTGATAATGTTTCAAAAAAAGAAACTTTATTGGCATCACTTAACCCCGGACGTAAAGACTCAACGGTTTC
>NZ_JBJUDF010000045.1:0-3751 GCF_046067725.1 Planktothrix sp. | reverse complement strand
CATAGGAGTAATGAGTGAATGCAGCGGGATTTATGATTACTGGCAGGCCTTTATCACTGGCTTCATGGAGCCAGCCAACAATTGTCGCCTCGTCGTCACTCTGTCGTACATCTGCTTCAAGCTTAATGCATTCATGGGTATCTTGACTCAGATAACGTAGTCAGTTAAGACTTAGGCTGGTCAACTAATTGAAGCTAGAGGCATGAAGCCCCGTCACTTCAGTGCGGGGTGCTGACTTAAGACGGTGATTGTTGACTGTTTTTTTTTATATATAAAGTTCCAATTTAGTTGAGGAACTTTAGCACTCTAGTTTAACTGTGAGTTTCTGAACTCTTTAATTGATTGAGCTTTTCGAGTTCTTTGTTTTTCTATTGTTATTATAAACAATCTAGTGTGAATGTCTATAAAATTTTGGTCAATTTTAGGATGTTTATGTAAAGCTTAGGTAAATCTGTAATTTGAACTAATCATCAGATTAATCAATATCCGTAGATTTACGGAGATTAGCTTTTTAAGCTGTTTAATACGACTTTGATTTGCGTAATTTTCCTGAAAAGAATCAGGATTAGACCCAGCAAAAATCCAGCATTCAGGCTATTGTGCCGTAAATAAGCTTAAAAAAAACCCCGTTTCTAAGTCATTGTTAGATCAGGGGATGAGGAGAAAAGATGGATAAACCTGAAAAAATTAAGGATTGAAGGTTTATTAAGATGATTGTAAAAACTCGGCAATGCGATGAACCGCAGTGACTAAAACTTCTGGAGAATGAACTAAGGCAAACCGGACATACCCTTCACCGGATTTCCCAAACCCTACCCCTGGAGACGCCGCAACTCCGGTTTGTTCGACCAGTTGTTGACAGAACCCAATAGAATCCTTCGACCAAGGTTCGGGTAGTTTTGCCCAAATATACATTGTGGCATTCGGTTTAGGAACCGTCCAACCGATATCCTGCATCGCTTGAATAAACGCATCCCGTCGTTGACGGAAAATTCCCATATTCTGAATAATATGATCCTGTGGCCCCGTTAAAGCAGCGATCGCCCCATTCAAAATTCCGATATATTGATTAAAATCAACCACCGCTTTGATCCGACGTAAAGCCAAAATTAACTCCGCATTTCCAATGGCAAAGCCAATCCGAAATCCCCCCATATTATAGGATTTAGAAAAGGTAAAGAATTCAATCGAAACGCTTTTGTTTGGGTCAGCTTGTAAAATTGAGGGAGCTAATTCTGTAACGGTTTGATTGTCTGGCTGTGGAAACACAAAATCCATATAGGGGAAATCATGAACTAAAACTAAATCATGATTTTGACAAAAAGCCACAGCCTGACGGAAAAAGGATAAAGAAGCGGTTGCGGATGTGGGGTTATGGGGATAACTCAACACCATCATGCGAGCTTGGGCTAAAACCGTTTCTGGAATCTCTTCAAACACTGGTAAAAAGCCATTTTCCTCTGTTAATGGCATCGGGTACATTTGACCCCCGGCTAAATAAACGCCGCCAATATGGGAGGGATAACCGGGATCTTGTAACAAAGCAAAATCACCGGGGTTAAGAATCGCTAAAGGTAAATGAGCCGTACCCTCCTGAGAGCCAATAAGTTGTAAAACCTCCGTTTCAGGATCAACAGCTATACCATAACGATTGGTATACCATTGAGCAACGATTTCTCGAAAGTGTTGGGTATTGCGAAATAATAGATAACCGTGAGTAGCCGGATCTGATAAAGATTCCTTGATTGACTCAATAATCGGTTCAGAAACGGGCAGATCTGAAGAACCCAAGGATAAATCAATTAAATCCTGTCCTGCTAATATAGCCTTAGCTTTGGCTCGATCCATATCAGCAAAAACATTAGAGCGTAATAGGTCTAAACGATTAGCAAATTTCATAATTCAATAAAGGAAATCAAAGATATTGTTGTCTCTGACAGTATCAAGATTAATCTCTATTACTAACTTATCAAACTTAATTTGACAACCCTAAACAGGTTGTAATAATTTACAACTGATATGAAACAGCCAGAAGTATTATCCCGGTTCTCAGTCAGTCGCGGTTCCCCGCGAAGCACTGAGTGTCAATCGGTAGAATTGTTATAGAAATTTCTTGTTTTTCAATCTTCTTTATATTCACACAAATTGTTAGAATATTCACGGGTAATAAATTCCCTTGAGCAATCACTGAGTATTCAACTGAAACTATTAGGAACAGGAGATCACATGAGGACTCGTCGTCATTTCTTAACTTTTGCAGGTTCAGCACTGGCAACTCTAGGAATCAATCAGTTCTTAGAGCTTCCGAAAATCCAACGTTCTGGTCAAGTTCTCGCTCAAAGTACGCCCCGAAAACTGGCTTTGCTGGTGGGTATAAATTCTTACCAATCTAACCCCCTAGAAGGATGTGTCAATGATTTAGAGTTGCAACGGAATCTACTGATTCATCGCTTTAGATTTAACCCGAAAGATATTCTGGTTTTAGCTGATGAAGCAGCGACGCGAACAGGAATTTTAACGGCATTTGAAGAACATTTAATTAAACAAGCAAAACCCGGAGATGTAGTATTCTATCACTATTCTGGGCATGGTTCACAAATTTTTGACCCTAACCCGATTGTTGTGGTGCCCAATCAGGAAGGATTAAATGGAACCTTTGTACCAGTAAATAGTAACTTACCTGCTGGATATCCTGACGTTGGAGGGACTGTGGAAGATATCATGGGACATACTTTATTTTTGCTGATGTCTGCCCTCAAAACAGAGAATGTCACCGTTGTATTAGATAGTTGTTTTTCTGGGGGTGCGACTAGAGACTCACGGATACGTTCTCGTAATGGAGGCAAAAAGGTTTTAGTTTCTTCTGACGAAAAAACTTATCAGCAACAGTGGTTATCACGGTTAAATATGTCACCAGAACAATTTGTTAAAGGATATCGCACGGGCGTTGCTAAAGGTGTCGTCTTAGCTGCAACTGCTCCTGACCAATTGGCGCGAGAAGTTAATATTAATGGTTTTAAATCGGGAATATTTACTTATTTACTGACCCATTATCTCTGGCAGGAAGATCAGAAGATTGATCGGCTGTTTACCAAGATTGTGTCAGAAATTCCCAAAAACTTCAAGCAAAAACCCGGTTATGAAGTTAAGCCGGGGACTCAAGATCAGGAGAAACCTATATATTTTATTAATTCTCCTAATTCGACGGCACAGGCAGTGGTGACAAAAGTTAATGGGGATACGGCGCAATTATGGTTAGGGGGAGTTGATTTGTCAAAGGTAGAAACGAAAACAGTTTTTACGGCGGTTAAGGGTAACGGACAGGTGAGAGTTTTGTCACGGGAGGGGATCGTTGCACAGGCAAAAATTGAGAAACCAGTAACAGAAGGTACACTGTTGCGGTTGAGTGTTTAGGGTTTGTGCTATAGCCGTTAAGAGAGTTGGGAGGGACGCCACCCCTACAGTTATTTTTCTTTTTCACCCATTTTTAAAGGAGAACAGCCATGACCGATAACCGCATTAGTGCTAACTTGACGCCCGAAGATGTTGCCGCTATCCAGGCAGCAATTCTCACTATCAAAGAAAAGCTCCCTTTCCTAGTCGGTTTGACGAAAGAGGAGCGGATTTCCATGCTGAAACTCGGAGATAAAAGTCGGGCTTTTGTACAAAAAACAATGGAACTGGTCAGCACCCCGCACTGAAGTGACGGGGCTTCATGCCTCTAGCTTCAATTAGTTGACCAGCCTAAGTC